>CAZPPQ010000001.1:0-58715 GCA_964588505.1 uncultured Gammaproteobacteria bacterium
CTGAACCGCTCCTCGTCTCCTGCAAGAGCAAATCCGCATGTATAAAATAGGCTGTCCACGAGGCTAGCCCAGAGGCTGTCCCCGAGGCTGTCCCCGAGGCTGTCCCCGAGGCTAGCCCAGAGGCTGTCCCCGAGGCTGGCCCAGAGGCTGTCCACGAGGCTGGCACGGAGGCTGTCCCCGAGGCTGTCCCCGAGGCTGTCCCCGAGGCTGGCCCAGAGGCTGTCCCCGAGGCTGTCTCCGAGGCTGGCCCAGAGGCTGGCCCAGAGGCTGTCCCGGAGGCTGTCCCAGAGGCTGTCTCGATAAACATTTTCGGTCATCCATTCCGGCTTTGGGAAAGGATGCTTCCGACTTACAAACACCACCTTTTCAACAGGCCTGCCTGTCGCTTTTGCAACAGCAACGGCGTAGGCGACAGCATTAATTTTCTTGTCAGGAACAAGCGGAAGCTTGCCTGTCTCCGCAACTTTGACCCAATGGACCAGAGCTTCCTCAACTCTTGTCCAAAAGGCCATTTTGTCTTGCTTTTGGAAAAGATCTCTCAAAGGAGCAAGATCAACTTTGTTCATTTCTGCCATTGCGGTTCTCCTTTCTTCTTGTTGGTTGGAAAAGAACAACCGCGAACCTTACTCCAAAGACGATTTTTGGTCAAGGTTTCTCATTTATTCCCGGGCGAAGGCATGGCGAGCATCTCGACAAGCTCGATGAATAACAGGTCGCAATCTCTTTTCCGGAATCCTTCCTCGCATCCGGAAAACATTTCTCGCTTTCATCCTGGAATTGACTTTTGCGGAGATCACTATACTTTTCGTTTGAAAATTAACCCAAGAAAAAATAATGCGGTGCTGACGAGCACGATCGAGGCGCCGGAAGGAAGATTAAATTGATACGAAAGGAAAAGACCGATGATTACCGCAAATTCAGAGAGAACGACGGCGGCGTAAAAATACGATTTGAACGAGCCTGTGAGCAGGCGACTTGTGGCCGGCGGGATGATGAGAAGCGCGGAAATCAGAATGATTCCAAGAATTTTCACACCAAGCACGGTTGTGATCGCGAGCATGACATACAATGCGAGCGTGTGCCATTGCGTGCGAATGCCGGAAACCGCCGCGGTTTCTTCTGAAAGCGAGAGCAAAGTCAACGGACGGAATACGCGCCAGAGCCAGAATCCCATCACAAGGAATAGCCCGGCAATCGCGTACACATCGGTTATACTGATTGCTAGGATATTTCCGAATAGATATGTAAGAAGCTCTGGCTGATAGCCTTTTGTCAGGCTCATCAAGACAACACCGAGCGCCATGCTGGCCGTGAACGCAATACCGATCAGTGTGTCAGAAGAGAGTCGTGTTTTGCGCTCGAACCAAAACAAAGCGAGCGCGACAAAAATTGCCCAGGCAATCGCGATCGGAAGCGGAGCCATGCCGGCCAAAACAGCAATCGCGATGCCGGCAAGCGACGCGTGCGCGATCCCTTCGCCGAACAGCGCCATCCCGCGGAGCGTTACGAACACTCCGAGACTCGCGAGCATCGGGGCAATCAGTACGCTTGCCATCACAGCGCGCTGGAGAAATGGAAATTGCAGGAGATCTTGAAAAAACATATGACTTTTTAATTTCCTAACTCCCTAACTCCCTAAAAGTTACAAATGATGCTCATGATGAAACGGCGTTGCGCGCGTGTGATACAGCTCGGACAAATGTTTCTCGGTAAGCGCGTGCTTTGGCGAGCCTGTGCAAAGAATCCGCTTGTTGAGACAAATGACTTGGCCAACCAGCCGATCCACCATCGAGATGTCGTGGGACACCATAAGGACGGTTGTGCCGTGTTCGTGATTCAGATGATCAATCACATCATAAAGCGCCGTTTCACCAACCATATCAATCCCGGTCGAGGGCTCGTCAAGAAAAAGGATGCTCGGATCATTCAAAATCGCCTGAGCCACGAGAACACGTTGAAGCTGGCCGCCAGAAAGGTGCCCGATGCGTTTTGTTAAAACAGATTGTGCAATCCCGACTTCCTCGAGCTTTTGACGAATGCTTGCTTTCGGATTGCGATAGTGCCTCGCCAGATCCATAAATTCATGCACGGTGATCGGAAATTCGCGATCAAAAGAAAATTTCTGCGGCACATAGCCGATCTCTTTGCGCACTTCTGAAATCGGCTTGCCTTGTAATAAGACGCGGCCGGACCCAAACGGAAGCAGGCCGAGCATGGCACACATGAGCGTTGTTTTTCCGGATCCGTTCGGGCCGATAATCGCGGCAATCGTTCCATGAGTTATGGAAAACGAAATATCCTCCAGCACGCGCTGGGTTCCAAGAGTGATGGAGAGACCCTCGACCGAAATTGCCGGAACATCCTTGTGATCCTTATGGATTGTCGGCGATGGCTTTAGCATTTTCCATCATGAGATTAATGAATGAGTCGCGCGGGGGTTTGCCGCCGATATCATCGAGAATGACGAGGCGCAGACCATAATCATTCGCAAATGGTCGGAGCGTCTCGGTCGAGAATTGCGGCTCGTGGAAGAGTGAACGCGCGCCAGACGCTTTGACGGCCTTTGCGAGCGCCGTAAGATAAAGTGCGGACGGTTCGCGCCCAGCTGTCGGCAGATATGTTCCAGCTATCGTGAGTCCGTAGGCATCAACGAAATAATACCACGCATCGTGCAAAGTGATGAGGGTCCGGCCTTTTGCAGGCGCCAAAATCATTTGTATTTTTTCTTCGGCTATGGAAAGTTTTTCAAGATATGCGTCCGTATTTTTTTGAAATTGGTCCGCGCGAGCAGGGAACCGCGATCTTAAATCGGCATTGATTGTCTGCACCATCCTCTTGGCGTTCTGCATCGTGAGCCAAAAGTGAGGATCAACAGGACCCTCTTCTTCTGCGCCTCTGTCTGTAAAAATGACTTGCGATTGGCGAAGTCGGATCCCTGTATCCAAAACAACTTCCTCTGCATTCGTATTTGCGATAATCGGTCGAATCCACTCGTCAATTCCATGTCCGATTGTATAGACAGCCTCGGCACGTTGCAATTCTTTGATACGGGAAGGCGGCGGTTCAAACATGTGAGGCTCGCTCCCTGGCGGGACGATAAGGACGACCTTGACTTCGTTGCCGGCCACTTCGCGCGCGAGATCGTAGACAGGAAAAATGGAAGCGGCTACAAGAGGTTTTTGAGAGAGTTGAAAAGACGATTTTTGAAAAAAATCCGCAATAAAAAAAAGACCGATCGCGACAAACAGACAGACAGCAATAATAAAAATTTTTCGACTCACAATTTGATAGGACCTATTGGTCATAGAAGATCTACAGGACCTATCATGCCAGTCATCGCAAAAGTTGACAATATGTTTTCTATTTTTTATAGTGCGTAGAGATATGTTTTGTTTTTAATGATGTTATGCCGACCTATTTATCAAAAGTGGGGCTCGAGACGCTGAACACGGAACTTCGACAGCGTAAAACAGTTGTACGCGCGGAAATAGCGGATCGCATCGCTTCGGCAAAAGAACTGGGCGATCTTTCGGAAAATTTCGAATATCATGAGGCGAAAGAATCGCAAGCGCAAAATGAAATGCGCATTCTCGAATTGGAGAACATGGTCAAAGACACGGTCATGGTCGAACAGCAAAGTGGTGGAAACACGATCGAACTCGGGACGACTTTTGTCGTGGAAACAGAAGGCGGGGAACGGAAATTCGAGATTGTCGGATCAAATGAATCCGATCCGGTCGGCGGCAAAATCAGCAATGAATCGCCGCTCGGCCAGGCGTTTATCGGCCGTGGCAAAGGGGAAGTGGTTGAGGTCTCGGTTCCTTCCGGAACCATGACGTACAAGATTCTCTCCATTCAGTAAATTTGATTGACATCCAGATGCATTTACGAATAAAATACAGCAGGGATCTCTGCAAAAGTCCATTTCAGGATGAAAGCGAGGAATGTTTTCCGGATGCGAGGAAGGATTCCGGAAATGATATCGCCATATCATTGAGGAATCCTGACGACGCAGCCGGAAAACATAACCGCTTTCAGGCCGGAAGCGACTTTTGCAGAGGTCCCCATAGATAGTGCCGTATTTTTGAAAGTCCTGGAGCCTCACCCGCCCGAACAAACGAATTTCGCACTGTCGTCTGGTCGGGCGGGCGCCCAAAGCCCTTATGATTGACGAGGAATCAGTTCGCAGAGAACGACTCAAAAAACTTGTAGATGCGGGCGTAGACCCATTTCCTGCGCGCGCCGAGCGAACGCATACGATTGCCGAATTTCTTGCGCAGTTCGAGACGCTTCAATCCTCCGAAACTCGGGTAACGCTGGTCGGCCGCTTCCGCACGATCCGTAAGCACGGCGGCCTCACATTCGCGCATCTCGAAGACGGTTCCGGTCGAGTTCAGGTTGCGTTTCATCGCGACCGTTTTGGCGAAGACAAATACACATTTTTTCACGCCACCATGGACATCGGCGATTTCGTCGAGCTCAAAGGAAAGACTTTTGTTACCAAAAAAGGCGAACGCTCGCTCGACGTGCTTTCCTGCAAGCTCCTTGCGAAATCCCTCTTGCCACTTCCGGAAAAATGGCATGGACTTTCTGATGTTGAGATCCGCTACCGTCAGCGCGAGCTTGACCTGATTGCAAATGATGAAGTGCGGCGTATGTTCAAATTGCGGGCAACGGCGATGAAAGCCATCCGAAATTATCTTGATGATCACGGATTTTTGGAAGTCGAGACACCGGTGCTCCAGACGATTCCCGGCGGCGCGTCCGCGAAGCCGTTCATGACGCATCACAACGCGCTTGAACTCGACATGTATCTTCGCATTGCTCCGGAACTCTACCTCAAACGCTGTATCGTCGGCGGGTATGAACGCGTTTACGAAATGGCCCGATGCTTCCGCAATGAAGGCGTGGATCATCTGCATAATCCTGAATTTACGCAAGTGGAGGGATATGCGGCTTACATGGATTATGAAGAGCTGATGAACTTCTTGGAAGGAATGATGATCGAGGTTTTGAAAGCGTGCGGATTGCATCCGTCCGCGGTTCCATTTCAGGGCGATACGCTGGATTTTTCAACACCATGGCCGCGCGTCAAATTTCGCGACGTAATTCTAGAGCATACAAACATTGATATTGACGCGTTCAAGACGCGCGATGACATCGCCAAAGCCGCAATAAAAAACGGGGTCCCTGTGCAACCGACGGACAGCCAGATGACGATCGTGGATAACATCTACAAAACGCACGTGAGACCGAAGATCATCCAGCCGACCTATCTCATAGATTATCCGGCCGAGATTTCACCTCTGGCAAAACGCAAAGCATCCAATCCGCGCGTTGTGGAAATGTTTCAGCTTGTCTATGGCCGTGGCGTTGAAAACATCAAGGCATTTTCAGAATTGAACGACCCGATTGATCAAGAATTCCGGTTCAAGGAGCAGGAAGCGTCCCGCGCGAAAGGGGATGAGGAAGCGCAATTCGGAGACGAAGATTTTGTCACGGCGTTGAAGCACGGCATGCCGCCGACCGCCGGATTCGGCATGGGGATTGATCGGTTGATGATGCTTCTCACGGATTCGCATAGTTTGAAAGAGGTCATTTTGTTCCCAACATTGCGGCCGGAGTTTTGATGAGGAGGGATCCCATTTTTTTGTATCGTATGGCCCTCCACCGAACATGGATTGAGCTCGACGAGCGGGCTCTTGCTGGAAACATTGCGACATTGCGACGGCTATCTCCGGAAGCCCGTTTTTGCGCTGTGATCAAAGCAAACGCCTATGGGCACGGAATAAAAGAGATCGCGCAAGTGGCTTCGCGGAACGGCGTGGATGCGTTCGGCGTCGACCATATTGACGATGCGTTATTTTTGCGCGCGATTTTTCCTGGCGCTTTGGTGTTGGTTCTCGGGTATACGATGCGCGATCGTTACGCCGAGGCGATCGCCGGACACATTGATTTGACGGTTTATGACGTGGAGGCGATCAAGGCTTTGGAATCCGAAGCGCTTAAGCGGGCAGGGACCGCTCATATTCATCTGAAAGTTGAGACCGGAACGGCCAGACAAGGGGTGCCGCAAGAATTTTTACCGGACATATTAAAAACGATCGCTTCGTGCTCTCATATAAAACTTGATGGACTTTCCACACATTTTGCCACGATTGAAAATACATCCGACACACACTTTGCGACGCAACAGGTTTTCCGTTTCAGAGAAGCGGAACGGATCGCGCGCTTAATGGGATTTTCTCCAAAATGGATTCACTGTGCTTGCAGTGCAGCCATTATTCTGTATCCGGATACACATGGGACGATGACACGCGCCGGCATTTCGATGTACGGTATATGGCCTTCGACGGATGTGGAAATCTCCGCAAGAAAAAATCTCATCAAATGCGATTTGGCTCCTGTTCTCACATGGAAGACACGCATCGCGCAAGTGAAATCCCTCGCGGCAGGAACGCCGATCGGATACGGACTTACCGAATCCCTCAAACGTTCGAGCCGCATCGCTGTCATTCCGGTCGGATATTTCGACGGCTACGATCGCCGACTTTCTTCAATCGGCGAGGCACTTGTGTCCGGCCATCGGTGCAAAGTGATGGGACGCATATGTATGAATATGATGATGATTGATGTGTCCGAAGTACCGAACATCGGTCCGGAACAAGAAGTGATCCTCATCGGACGGAGCGGCAGGCACGCCGTGACATTCGAAGAGCTCGCGCAAAAAGTCGGGACCATCCCTTACGAAATTCTCACGCGCATCAATCCGCTCTTGCCGCGAATTTTGGTATAATCGGCAAGAAGGGCGTTAGGCTCTAGGCTTTAGGACATTAAAGTTTAAATCCTTAACTCCCTAAATCCCTAACGGCTACCTATGTCATCCACAGGAGGATATTTTCGACAAACGCAACGGAAACGTCTCGTGGTGCGGCCGTATCAAAATCCTTATTTCAGGCGCGAGCCGAAACGAAACTGGCGGAGATGGCTATTCATCGGGATCGGATGCGTTTCGGCCGGGCTCGTATTCTTTTTTTTGGCCGCGCCGTGGTTTGAAATCCACGCGGTTGAAATCCGCGGAACCGAAATTCTCGTCCCTCGTGAAATCGAAGTGCGCGTCCGCGATCATCTCAACCAAAGACGTTTTTTTTCCTTTAAGAATGGCAATCAATTTCTCTTCCGACCGCAAGAATTAACAAAGGCTCTTGAAAAACAATACGTATTTGAATCTCTTTCCGTTATGAGGGAGGGCGGAACCGTGCGCATTGACATCCGCGAAAAACAATCCGAACTGGTGTGGATGACACCTGAGAAAACCTATATCATTGATCGTGAAGGAGTCGTTCTCCGAACACTCTCGCAAGAAGAGAGCGGGGCGCGAGAAAATGGAACAGACCCTTTTGCTAGACTGCTTCAGTGCCGCAGTATGCAAAAACAGGCTCTATCGGTCGGGGCGTCGGTTCTCAACCCTTCTGAAGTCGAGACGCTTTTTTTCTTTCGGCGCGAGTGGGAACCGCTCGGAATTTTTATCAAGGAGATCAAAATTGATCGCGCTTCCGGCTCATGGATGACCGCAAAAACAGGGTTGGGATTTGAAATCCTTTTTGATCCGAACGGATCGGCTAAAGATCAAACATCCAACCTTTTTACGGTTTTTCGCGATCAAATCAAGGATCCCGGTCTACTTGAATATATTGATCTGCGGTTTGGAAATCACGTCTATTACAAATAGAGACTCTCGTCTCAAAAATTTATTTCTATGATTTCAAGCTCACACGTAACGTACGACGATGCAAACATGGGAAAAGCCAATGAAGGAACGAGCGAAATTTCCGACAAATTGAAGAAAGCGCACGAGCGAATTGAGACGTTACGCAACGACGGCGCTCAAGGTTTTTTCGATCTGCCATTTGATGGAAAGATCGCCAAGGAGTTGGAACGGATGGCGAAAGAAATTCGCGGCCGCGGAATCAAGACATCCATCGTGATCGGCATAGGCGGATCAAACTTGGGTGCGAAAACCATTTTGCGCGCGCTGGATGAGGGGAAGGGGGCCGAAACGATTTTTCTAGACAATCCGGATCCGGAAAGCGTGTTTCCGTTTTTGTCCCCGTCATTTGATTGGAAAAAAACGATCCTTCTCGTCATCTCCAAATCCGGCCGGACGCTTGAGACAACGGCCATTTTTGACGCGCTTTGGAAAGTTTTAAAAAAAACTCTGGGTTCAACGGCAAACGAACACGTATTTATCATTACCGAATTGGTTTCCGGAAATCCACTTTTTGAGCGCGCCAAACAAGAATCATTTCAAGTGTTTCCGCATCCGACAAATACGGGCGGACGGTTTTCCGTTCTCTCGGCCGTTGGCCTTTTTCCCGCGGCATTGGCCGGATTGAACATCAGAGGCTTGTTGAACGGAGCGAAAGAGATGGAGGAAGCCCGTCGAAAAGAAGGGATCAAACATCTCGCGGTACAATTTGCGGCTCGACAATATATTGCTTTGATTCAAGGAAAAAAGAGTATCCATGTCTTGATGCCATATGCAGATCGTTTGAGTCAATTCGTATTCTGGTTCTGTCAGCTTTGGGCCGAGTCTCTCGGAAAAAATGGACGCGGACAAACGCCGCTTCCGGCAATCGGAACGGTTGATCAACATGCGCAGATCCAGCTTTTTATTGATGGACCGGGCGACAAAGTCGTGACGTTTATCGCCGTGGAAAAAATGATGAAACAAGTGAAAACTCCTTCCGGATTGAATTTCGCTAAAATCATGGATGCCTCAAGGCAGGGAACAGCCCATGCGCTCACGGCGCAAGGGAAACTGAATGGAACGCTGACAATTCCATCGCTCACTCCAGAGTCGCTAGGCGCGCTCTTTCAATTTTTTATGCTTGCGACAGCTTACTTGGGAGAGCTGCTTGAAATTAATGTGTATGACCAGCCGGGCGTCGAAGCCGGAAAAAAAGAAACGATGCGTTTGTTGGGTCTTGGGTCGTAAAACAGTTAAACGACACGCCTAACGCCTAAAACGCGCCAGGACGATTTGATGGGTATGCTCGTACCTCTATTAGGCCCTATAGGATCTATGGGGCCATGGCAACAGGGCGTACATCGTAGGGAGTGTTGGAAAATATCGGCTATCTTAAGCTCGATATCGAGCTTGCGTCGTATAAGATTTATTGTACGACTCAATGAAGACATCCGCGAGACCGCTTCCCCCCACAAAAATATCGGTAAAATAAACAAGGAGAAGAATCGTGGCGCCAAGCAATGTAATGGCAAACCCAAGCATCACCAGCGCTTTGATTTCCTCGTCGTCGTTCGCCGCGCCAAGAATAAGGTTCGCGCTGACACCGAGAGCTACAACGATTGGCGCAAGCGCCATCGCCCACCCAAAAATTTTAATGGCAAACTCTAACGTCACATGTCCTCTATGTCTTATAGGGTCCAATACGACCTATAAACTCGGTAAATAGTCCGTCGGGTCAACCGGGATTCCTCCGCGCCTGACTTCAAAATGCAAGTGAGGCCCCGTGCTTAATCCCGCGCCTCGTGTCCCAGGCTTCCCTCCCGAGCGGCCAATCTCCTCTCCACGAGCCACAAAATCATCAGCTTTCACGGAAATTTTTGACAAATGGGCATACAAAGTCGCGACGCCATCCGTATGAATAACCATCACATAATTTCCATAAGAGACACCGGTTCTCGTCCACGCGACATATCCCGGCGCAGCGGATTTTACGATAGTGCCCATAGGTTCGGGAATATCCAACCCGGAGTGTTCAAATAAACGCCGGAACGGGTAAGTTGGATCGTGAAACGTGGCCGAAACACCCTTGTACGATGGATCAACCGGCCATGAAAGCACCGAGCTGTTGCCGCTCGCGTCCATGCTCTTTAATTTTTGTTGAATGGAATCTTGCAGTTCTTCAATTTGACGGTTGATGTAAGCCTGTTCTTCACGTGTTTCTGCAAGAAGCTGTTTGAACTCGGTCTCTGATTCTAGATTTGCGGCAAGCAAGCTGTTTTTGGCGTTTTCCTCGTTTTCGAGCGTCATTTTCTGGGCGAGTAGATCGGATGCCAATTCCTGAAGGCGCGCGCGCTTCCCTTCCTTTTCCGCGCGTGTCCGTTTCGCGTCGTCTTTTTCGGTTTTGACACGCGCCAACGTGTCGGATAAATCGTCGGTTATATTTTGAAGCGATGCCAGCCGCTCGAATAATTCCGCGAAAGAATCCGTCCCGAAAAATAACCGAAGTCCGAAATCATCATCATACGCGTTCATTTTTACGAGAATGGCCTCAAGACTTTCTCGGTCTCTCGCAAGCCGCGTCTCAAGATCTCCGACGCGCAAATTCAAAATTTTTATTTCGGTCGCGACGGCTTTGTGCTTTTCTTGCGTTGACCGGAGCGTCAGCCGTGTTTCTTCCATGCGATTGAAAAGAATCTCCAGCTCATTCTGCAACGATATGCTTTTTGACTGCAATTGTATAAGACGCGTTTTATAATTCGCGATCTGTTTCTCCAAATCATTCGATGCCGCCTTCCGATCCTTCACTTCCCTTTGCAGTTCCTCCATTTCCTCAATCGCAACCGCACTTTGAATTTTTGAGGTGCGCTCCGGAACGACTTCAGACGCAAAAACAGAAAATCCCCGGCCCACCAATAAAAGCGAGCCGACAATAAATGTCAAAAAAGTTAATTTTGAGATTGAAGCATTACGCATGATGGCTCTTAAAGAGATGTTGCCGCGGATGTGAGACGGCTGATCGTTTCGTTTTTCCCAAGCACCCAGGCGAGCTCGAATGGACTCGGGCTCGCCACGCGGCCGGAAAGCGCGACGCGCATAGGCCACAACACGTTGCCGTTCTTTAATTCCTTCTCTTTAATGTACCCCAACACGCGCTTCTCTAGCAATGCGACGGAATCAAAAACCGCTTCGGACTCTGAAAATAAAAGCGAGATCATCTCCTCGAGATTCTTTTTTGCATCAGCCGCATCGGCTTTTTTCCACACAAGCAAAGTCGGATCGTAAGATGGAACGGCAAGATACCCGTCAACGCGTTCCGCAATGTCCGCGAGAAGTGTCATGCGTTCCCTCTCGACCGCGCAGATTTTCTTCAGCGTCCAGGCCGGCACCTCCCTCTTTGCTGCGGCCAAAAATGGTTTCACTGATTCCACGAGTTTGTCCACTGACAATTTTCGAAGATACTGTTCATTCATCCACTTGAGTTTTTCAATATCGAACACTCCCCCCCCTTTGTTCACTTTTGACAAATCAAACAATTCAATCATTTCTCCACGTGAATACATCTCCCGATCCCCTGTCGGATTGTATCCAATAAGCAGAATGAAATTGACAAGCGCCTCCGGCAGATATCCCTTCACAAGATAATCCTTTACAGCGACATCGCCTTGGCGTTTAGAAAGCTTTGTCTTGTCAGGATTCAGGATAAGCGGGAGATGGGCGAATTCCGGAGCTTTCCAGCCGAAAGCCTCATAAAGTTTCAAATGTTTCGGGAGCGAAGAGAGCCATTCTTCACCGCGAATCACGTGCGTGATTTCCATCAGATGATCATCCACAACCGAAGCAAGATGGTACGTCGGGTACCCGTCGCTTTTCAAAATGATGAAATCCTCTTGGTCCGCGTTTGGAAATCTTACTTCCCCGCGGATGATATCCTCACCCTTTGTGAATCCGTCTCTTGGCATCTCAAATCGGATCGCGTGAGATTCTGTTTTTGCGCGGGCCGCCGCGTCTTCTTTTGAAATATCCTTGCAAGGATCCGGCTTGCGCGCGCGCGATAATGCATATTCCTCTTGTCGCGTTTCCAATGTCTCTTTTGTGCAAAAACAATAATGGGCAAGGCTGTTTGTCATAAGTTTTTCCGCATGCTCGCGATACAAAGCCAAACGTTGGGACTGGAGGTACGGTCCGTGCGAACCGATCTGAACAACCGCGCCGTCTTTGAGCATCGGACCTTCATCGTAAGAGATGCCTGATTGAGAAAGCGCATCAACCAATTTTTCAACCGCTCCTGGAACAAGCCGCTCGCGATCCGTATCCTCGATTCGCAAAATGAATGCGCCATTATTTTTTTTGGCAAATAAAAAATTGTAAAGCGCCGTGCGCAGTCCGCCGATGTGGAGATAACCTGTCGGAGACGGGGCGAAGCGTGTGTGGATGGACATAGAAAGGCATTAAAAGCTCTAGGGATTTAGGCTCTAGGGATTTAGGCTCTAGGCTTTAGTCCTCAACTTAATTCCCGACCTCTGACTTCTCCTCTTTATGAAATACTTGTCGGAAAATTTCCGGGACCGCGCGACGAAACGCGCGCAAGAAGATTCGATGCTTCAGTGTACTCCAAACGACCGCGGCTGGAAAGACGAGGATGGCGTTCCAGATCCTACGAAATCGTTTTGGTTCTTGCGCTAAGCGCCACACCCACTCGAGTCCGGATCGGCTCATCCATGCCGGAGCACGGGCAATCGTTCCGCTTTGCACGTCGAACGCGCCGCCGACCCCGATGCCGATGCGCAGTGATGGAAGTAATGGAGCAACGTGGCATAAAAAGAATTCCTGCTTTTTCTGTCCGAGCCCGACGGCGAGCACATCCGGAGCTTCGTTTCGGAGTCGAGTCATGATACCTCCCCATACCCCCTTCTTGGCAGGAGGGGGCATTTCTTGCATTCCTCCCCTGCCAAGGGCAGGTAAGCAGGGGTCGCCTAACTCGACCACTCCCGGATCGAATCCAAACACGCGAAGCGACGGAAACTTGGTTTTCAAAAATACAGCTGCTTTTTCCGCGCTTCCTGGTAAGCCTCCGACAAGCCCGAGCGTCTTCCCTTTCTCTGTACAAAGTTTCGCGAGCAGAAAAAGCGTGTCCGTTCCTGTATGCCGATGTTGAAGAAGGTTTGGCGTGAGCGCCGCAATGGCAAACCGCATTCCGACCCCGTCTGGAAGAGCCAGGTCGGCTTTATGTAACAATTCATAAAATTCTTCGTCTTCCCTTGCCTGCAGTAAAAACTCCGGATTCAAAGTTGTGATAAGATGGAACGAAGGCGAGGCAAGATCATCTGAAAGAATCTCTAAAAGTCCAGCGAGAGGGATATCATCAATTTTTACGCCAAAAATTTCGTGTTTCATAAATCCCTAAATCCCTAACTCCCTAGAGCCTTTAGTCTTTTGAATCATCCTATCGAATCCGCTTGACTTTTCCAAATTAGCACTCTATCATAAGGAGTGCTAAGAAGAACTTACAGGTGATAGGTGTGAGCTTATAGCTTATGGGGCTGTCGCCGAATGTGCTTTTGAAGCGAAATGGCTGAATTTCGAGACAGAATCGTTGAATAAATTTTGAGGTTTATCAGTAGATAAGCCGAAAAATTTTGAAACGATTATGACCGAAATTCAGACATTACAGCCAAAATGACATTCGGCGACAGACCCTTTATAGGAAAAAAAGGAGAATTTTCTCCTATAAGCTATTCCCTATAACCTATAAGCTTGTCCCAACATCTATTATGATGCCTAACAATTTCACTTTAAAATCCCAAGAAGCTCTTCAGCAAGCGCATTCCATCGCGCTTGAAAACGGCCAGCAAGCCATGGAACCGATCCATTTGCTCGCTTCCCTGCTTGATCAAGAGGACGGCGTCGTTGCCGCGATCGTGAACAAAATTATGGGAAATGTCGGCGAGTTGCAGGATCGCGTGCGCCGCATCCTCGGATCTCTTCCGCAGGTCGAGGAACTCTCCGGCGGCTTGGGCCAGCTCTATCTTTCCCCGGATACAGTTTCTGTTTTAACACAAGCCGGAAAAAAAGCAAAACAATTTCATGATGAATTCATCTCGACTGAACACTTGCTTCTTGGTTTGATGACAAACAAAGCTGTCGGGCATTTGCTCGAAGGGTTTACGCTCACAG
Source organism: uncultured Gammaproteobacteria bacterium (assembly GCA_964588505.1). Lineage (GTDB taxonomy): Bacteria > Patescibacteriota > Patescibacteriia > UBA9934 > GWF2-40-263 > CAZPPQ01. Next base: position 13,925 of record CAZPPQ010000001.1, read on the forward strand.
AGGAGACGGTGATGCGCGCACTCAAAGATATTCGCGGAAACCAGCGCGTGGATTCGCAAGAGCCAGAGTCGCGCTATCAGGCGCTCGAACGCTACAGCAGAAACCTCACGGATGCCGCGCGTGCCGGAGAGCTTGATCCGATTATCGGTCGCAATATGGAAATCCGCCGCGTGATGCAAGTGCTTTCGCGCCGCACAAAAAATAATCCGGTTTTGATCGGCGAAGCCGGAGTCGGAAAAACCGCAATCGTCGAAGGTCTTGCGCAACGCATTGCCGCAGGCGATGTTCCTGAATTATTAAAGGAAAAGAAAATCGCCTCTCTCGATATCGGGGCCATGGTCGCCGGAACAAAATTCCGCGGCGAATTCGAAGAACGCCTCAAGGCCGTGATCAAAGAAGTCGAAGAATCAAACGGCAAGATCATCCTTTTTATTGACGAACTCCACACACTCGTCGGTGCCGGCACGACCGAGGGCGGCTCCCTGGACGCGAGCAATATGCTGAAGCCGGCTTTGGCGCGCGGCAAGCTTCATACGATCGGCGCAACGACCATAAAGGAATATCACAAGCACATCGAAAAAGATCCGGCTTTTGAACGCCGTTTCCAACCGGTTTTGATCGAAGAGCCGAGTCTTGAGGACACGATCGCCATCTTGCGCGGCATCAAGGAAAAATATGAGGTTCATCACGGCGTGCGCATCAGCGACCCTGCCATTGTTTCCGCGACCGAACTCTCTTCGCGCTACATCGCGGACCGTTTCCTACCTGATAAGGCGGTTGATTTGATTGATGAGGCCGCGTCGGCCATGCGTATGGAGATTGATTCGATGCCCGAGGATCTGGATAAGTTGAAACGCGACGTGACGCGCCTAGAAATCGAACGCAAGGCTATGCAAAATGAGGAAGACAAGGAATCCAAGGTGCGGCTCAAAGAGATCGAAAAATTGCTCGCGAACCTGAAAGAAAAAGCCGACGCGCTCGAAGGCAAATGGAAAAATGAAAAAGAAAAGATCACGGAAATCCAGACGCTGAAAGGCTCTATGGAAAAAATGCGCGGCGAAGCCGAGTTGGCTGAACGCCGCGGGGATTTGGAAGCTGTGGCGAAAATCCGTTATGGAACCATCCCGGCCGAAGAGAAAAAACTCCATTCTGCGGAAAGTGCGCTGACAAAACTGCAACACGACCGCGGCATCTTGAAACAGGTCGTGACGGAAGAGGAAGTCGCGAGCGTTGTTTCGCGTTGGACGCACATTCCGGTCTCCAAAATGCTCGAATCCGAATTAAGCAAATTGGCGCGCATGGAAAATGAATTAGGCAAACGAGTGGTCGGACAAAACGAAGCCATCAAAGCCGTGAGTAACGCACTCCGCCGTTCGCGGGCAGGAATTGCCGAAGAGAACCGGCCGATCGGATCGTTCATTTTCCTCGGCCCGACAGGCGTTGGAAAAACCGAACTCGCTCGCGCACTGGCCGAATTTATGTTCAACGACGCGACGGCGCTCATCCGACTTGATATGTCCGAGTATATGGAAAAACACGCCGTATCAAAAATCATCGGTTCGCCGCCAGGATATGTGGGGTATGAAGAAGGCGGCCAACTGACGGAAATCGTGCGGCGCAAACCGTACAGCGTGCTGTTGTTCGACGAAATTGAAAAAGCACATCCGGACACGTTTAACGTCCTTCTTCAGATTTTGGACGAGGGGCATCTGACGGATGCCAAAGGCCGGCGCGTGAATTTCAAGAACACGGTTATTATTATGACAAGCAACATCGGCTCGGACATCATCCTGAACGCCGGAAAAGAAATGACCTCCATTGGATTTTCAAAACTGTCGGAAGCGAAATCAAAGGATGAAGAAATCCGCGAACGGATCTTGGGTATGCTGAAGGATCACTTTAAGCCCGAGTTTTTGAACCGCGTGGACGAAACCATTGTGTTCCATTCACTTACTGAAGAAAATATCGGAGAAATTGTCGAGCTTCAGCTTGAGCGCGTTTCCGTGCGTCTCAAAAAACAGCGCGACATCGCAATCAGCGTTACGCCTGCGGCGAAAAAATTGTTGGCGCAAAAAGGCTTTGAGCCCGCGTACGGCGCCCGTCCGTTGAAGCGCGTGATCCAATCTCTTATTCTCGACCCGCTCTCGATGAAAATCATCACCGGCGAAGTCCGCGAGGGGCATCAGGTTGAAATTGAAGAAAAAGAAAATGAAATTCTGATCGGAGAAAAACGAAAAACTCGGATATTGGCTCATGCCTAACGCCCTAAATTCCTCATTTCCTTAAAGAACCGGCGATTGACAAAATCGTCGGTTTCTGTTATATTAAGCGCTCGGTCATGGGGACCGATGCGGCTGTTTTCCTTGTTTTTTCGTTCAGGAGGTTCAAAAATGAGTGTGCGCTTGCTTGAAAAGGAGTGCTTCAAGGGCGCTCCGAACATCAAAAAGCGTATGATGGATCGCCGCGCGAACCGTAGCGAGCGCCGCCTTGCCAAGATGGCGCTCGCACAGGCCATTTCGGCCCGCATTGCCTTTCAAGGTTCAAAGCGGATGAAGCCGGAGCCACCGGTGTTCTACGATCCTCACCTCGATATTTATTTTCAGTTCGATCCGAGTGTCGGGGACTTCATCGCGGTTCCGTGGCCGAAACCGGAAGGAGATATGCTGTTCCTTGCGAACGAGCGGTTCGATGGGTTCGTCCATCCGATCAATACCAAAACAGTGGACGGAATGCAGGGCAATCGCATCAACACCATTCACCGCTGGCTGCGCACCTTGAACGGCAAATCGTGGATCGAGGTCTACTCAATTCTCAGATCTCGTTTCAACCACGGGACATATTTCCTGTGGTGCCGGAATGTCCGCGAATTCGGTCGCGAAGTCGAGGCCGCGGACAAGGACGATGAGTTCATGGAGTTCTACATCGAGGACGGCATCTTCCGCTGCCATCCGCGCGTGTCCATGAAACACATGGACACGGTCATCGAGAAGCCGACAAAGCTCTCGGTAGCGAAGCGTCTGGAGGCAAAAGCGGCTCGTGAAGAGAAGTACAAGAAATCGTTTCGCGAGAAACGATTCATCATCTCGCACCGCAAGGCCAAGCGCCAAAAACAAGTACCTCTTCAAGAAGCCGTTGCCGACTAGGCTCGCGGACTAGTCATCGGCGGCTCAACCTCTTCCCCGACACGGATCCACTCCGTGTCGGGCGCAGTACGAGATTCGAGAGCATTCAGCTCGCGACACTCGAAAATGCGGGGGTATTGGCCTCAAATTTGACAAAATCTGCCGGATATGGTATAAATACGGTCCATTCAGTCTTCTGAAAAGTCGTACAAAGTCGAACCAAGACATTATCGTTCGCTTTCCCCTTATTCGTTTACGGATGGAATCGTTGTTCTCGAAGTCTCGCAATCCGGAATCAAAGCCAAGACATTATCGCTTGTTTCCCGCGAAATCCTCAAGACAAAGATAAAAACCGGTAATCTGCCATGCGGCGGAGACACCGGTTTTTGGTTTGTGGTATAATAGGCATCGCCTATGCTTAAATGCTATTCTCTTTTTTGCTTACTTGTTTCGATTTTTCTTTCTGCTTCGCCGATATCAGCTTTTGCTCAAATCAATCATGAATTCTTGCTATCGGATCAAGAACTTACTGACTCAAAATCCATGACTAAGCAGGAGATCCAGGCGTTTCTCAAAGAACAAAAAAGCTATCTTGCCAATTACCAGACCATTGATATCCGCGGCATCAAACGCTACGCCTCGGAAATCATCTCCCGTGTGGCCAACGCGTTCGACCTTAATCCGCGCGTGCTTCTTGTGATGCTCCAAAAAGAACAAAGCTTGATTAAAAACAAAAAAGTGACAAAAGACCAGCTCGACTGGGCCATGGGATACAGCATCTGCGACTCCTGCTCCAAGCGCGACCCGCGTCTTAAAAAATACAAGGGCTTTGCAAAACAGGTATTCTATGCGGCCGAACGCATCAGCGAATCCTATCTCGTAGATTTGAAAAAGAAGGGCTTTACCATCGCAGGCATCGGGCCCGGAAAAACAACGACGATTGACGGGGAGCTGGTTGTGCCGAAAAATGCGGCAACGGCCGTGCTGTACACGTACACCCCGCATTTCGAAGGAAACGAAAATTTTGTCCGTCTTTGGCGCGAATGGTTCGTGCCGGATTATCCAGACGGATCTCTTTTGCAAGATAAGACGAACGGCGGCGTCTGGCTTATTCAAAACGGTGTGAAACGTCCCATCACCTCGCGCGCGGCCCTTCTCTCGCGCTTCAACGAAAAAAATATCATCGCGGTGGAGCCGAGCGCGTTTGAGATGTTTCCCCGAGGATCCGCCATCTCTTTCCCGAACTATTCCCTGTTGCGCGTCCCGTCCGGTGACATCTTTCTTCTATCCGAAGAAACCCTCCGCCATATTGTTTCGGAAGAAATTTTTCGCGGCATCGGATTTACTATGGATGATGTGATTGATGTTTCAGAAAATAATCTTGTGCCGTTCGCGCTCGGCACGCCGATTGATTCAGTAGACGCAAGCGCGCAGGGCGTTTTGATGCAAAACTCCAAAACCGGCGGCGTGTATTTCGTGGAAGCGGGAATCAAGCATCCAATTCCATCTCCAGAAGTTTTGAAAGCGCGCTTTGACAAGTGGCCAATGCAGAAAAAGACAGAAGAGGAGCTTGCGGTTTTTGCCAACGGGACGCCGGTTGTGTTTCCTGACGGAATCTTGGCGGCTATAAAAGGGTCTAAAATTGTTTATGTGATTTCGAATGGAAAAAAACGCGAGATCGCGGGTGACGCTTTCAAATTTTATGGCTACAACAAGGCATTAATTTTGTACACGAACACTGCCACGCTTGCTCTTCACGAACAAGGGGAGGATGTAGTAAATTAGCTTATGATTGTCTTTGCGGCTTTTACGCCACATTCTCCGCTTTTGATGCCAGCCATCGGGATAGCAAAGGAAAAACAACAGAAGAAAACTTCAGAGGCCATGCGCCTCCTCTCTTCGCGTTTGCGAAAAACAAAACCGGAAACGATTGTCGTTATTTCTTCCCACAGCTTCCAGCACAAGACGGCTTTTTCCATCAATCTGCACGACCGTTATATGACGGATCTTTCAAAATACGGAGACCTTGGCGCGCATAAAACATTCTTGCCGGATGTACAGACGATTGACCAGGCCCAACGTTTTTTGCGAGGTCAGGATATACCGGTTACGCTGGATTCTGAAGAGACATTGGATTACAGCATTGCGGTCCCGCTTCTTCTGCTCACGGACAAACTGTCAGCGAAAATCATCCCGATCTCTTACAGTGGCCTCGGACCGAAAGAACATGCGGCCTTTGGCAATGCCCTTCGCGAGATCCTTTCCAGAAGTTCGAAACGTATCGCTCTGATTGCGACCGGGGATCTTTCCCACGCGCTCGAAAGTTCCGGACCGGCCGGATTCAAGCCGGAAGGAAAAAAATTTGATGATGCAGTCGCCGAAGCGATAAAACAGAAATCCCTCTCAAAGCTGCTTTCGCTCGACGAACAGATCGTGCGAGCATCATCGGAATGCGCCTACCTCCCCCTGCTCATTCTTTTCGGCGCTTTGGAAAAAATTCGTATGCGATCCGAGATTCTTTCTTACGAGACTCCATTCGGTGTAGGATATTTGGTCGCGGAATTTCATCTTTAGGCGTTAGGGAGTTAGGGCGTTAGGAAGTTAAAGAAAATAAGAAGACCTAAATCCCTAGAGACTAAATCCCTAGAGCCTAGAGCCTAAATCCCTAGAGTCTAGAGCCTAACACCTAATCCATGCTTGCGGAAATCTATCCAATCAAACGTTTGCCGAGGCGATTTCGAACGCTTTCTTACATGATCCCAAAAGGGATGGCTGTCGAACGCGGCACAATTGTAGAAATTCCGTTCCGAACCGGAACGGTTTTTGGTGTTGTGGCTTCCCTGCGCTCAGAGGAGGCTTCCGACCGATCCTTTTTCGCCAAACCGATCCTAAAAATTTTTTCCCCTCTCGTTTTCTCTTCCGCAGAAGTCGGATGGTTCGAGGCTCTTGCTGAAGAACTTGTGCAATCCGTCGCGTCCGTGCTGCACGCTGCTTTACCGTCTTTTCCGAAACGGGAAAAACTGACGGTGAAAAAAGTCTTCGGGGGAAAACAACTCACGATTCCGGCGGACGAAATTCTTCCACTATCAGAAACGGCAAAACACATGGCAACCCTTGATCGCGCCTTTATTTTTTCGTTGGATTTGCGTCGGAGCGCCGCTCTCATTTCCGCTTACCGCAAACATTGTCCGGACATCTCAATTCAGATTATCGCGCCACACGTGCGGGACGCAGAGCTCCTGCAAACTCATCTTGCACATCTCTCCCCTTTTTTTCTGACCGGCGAAGAAACGGCCTTAAAACGATTCCGGATATGGAAAAATTATCGGGAAAGTTCGAACGGTATTTTGATCGGGAGCCGGGTCGCGGCTCTATTGCCGCATCCAAAACTCGGAGCCGTATTTCTCGTTCGCTCGAGTCATCGAGATCAAAAACAATCGAACCAAAATCCGCGTTACGACGCGCGGCATACGGCTTCCCTCCTCTCAAAATATCTGCACGCGCGGCTATTCTTTTTGGACGCGGCTCCGCGGACAGACGACCTTCTCTTATTTCCAGAAGCGCGATTCCTTCGGCCGCTTTCTCTTCCCCAGCCGTCCGTCGCAGATCTCGTGAGAGAACGGCTTGTCTCGCCACATCCGATTCTTTCAAGCACAGCCGTCCAAACAATTTTTGAAACCCTCGAAAAGAAAAAACGCGTCCTGTGCGTCTACAACAAGCGCGGAGCGGACAATCGCGCCGCAGTAAACATCCTGAAACATCAATTTCCAAAAACCTCTATCGTTGGATTGGATAAGGAAATCGGTCTCACGAAAGAAGCGGAAACTGCAGACATTCTTGTTGCCACGCAATTTTACCTTGAGAGTATTTTTAATCCATTTGATCCCGACGATTTCGGTCTTGTCGTCATGCTTCAAGCGGATTTTCCGCTTTTTGAAAAAACATGCCGGGCGCTTGAACGAACGCTTGATTCTGCTGCGGAATGGCAAGGAGCCGCGCATGGCATGCGAGCAAAATTTTTACTGCAAAGTGAAACCCCGCGGCTCTTCTCATTATTCTTCGACGAACCGCTCGCCGCGCTCAAAAAAGATTTGGAACAGCGCGCAGATTACCGGGAACCGCCTTGTTTCCGATCTCTTGCCATCAAACCGAAACAACCGGATCAAAAAGGTCTGGAACAGCTTCGCGAACGTATATGGCGTGAGCGACCCGACGCAATCGTTGAAAAGGAAATGAATGGGATTTCCGTACGTGTTCATCCGGAAGCCTTTCGCGCGCTTCACACCCTCTTCTCACGGATCCCGGATCGTTTTATTATTGACACAACCGCGGATTGAGGGTAATCTTTCCCTTTCTCTTTCAATATCTTCAATGCCTCCCGGTATGGCCATTCTCCCGATTCTCAAAGAACCGAACGAAATACTACGACAGATCGCAAAGCCTGTTTCTCTTGACGATCTCGCGAAACCCGAAATACAAAACGTATTGGATGATATGGTCCATACCATGCATGTCGCGAAAGGGATCGGGCTTGCGGCGCCGCAAGTCGGCATATCAAAACGGCTGATTGTGGTTTTGATGGGCGAGAAGCCGCGGATTTTTATCAATCCGGAAATCATTTCTTCGGCTTTCCGCAAAGTGGAAAGCGAGGAAGGATGCCTCTCGGTCCCTGGCGTGTTCGGGATCGTCAAACGAACACGCGGTGTTGAAGTCAAAGCGCTGGATCGCAACGGAAAATGCGTCACGGTAAAAACGAACGGATTGCCGGCGATCATTTTTCAGCACGAGATTGATCATCTGAACGGAACACTCTTTATCGATAAAATAGAACGGCTTACCGAACACCACGAAACAGAAACGTTATAGGGGTCTGTCGCCGAATGTGCTTTTGAAGCGAAACGGCTGAATTTCGAGATAGAATCGTTGAATAAATTTTGAAGTTTATCAGGAGATAAGCCTAAAAATTTTGAAGCGATTATAGCCGAAATTCAGACATGGCAGCCAAAACGACATTCGGCGACAGACCCTATAGACCCTTTTATAAAATATCTTATGAAAATCGTCTTTTTCGGAACACCAAAGTTTTCTGTGCCGTTCTTTTCCGAACTTCTGCGCACACCCGGGATCGAAATTGCGGCCGTTGTCACCCAGCCGGATAAACCGGCCGGCCGGCATCATGACCTCACGGCATGCCCGATCAAAGAGCAGGCCGTCGAACAGAATATCCCGGTTCTCCAACCGGCAAAATTGAAAGAGGAATCCACGATCGCCGCTTTGCGCGATCTGCAAGCGGAACTGTTCGTCATCGTGGCCTACGGAAAAATCATCCCGCCGGCCGTCCTTGCATTGCCGCGTCTCGGATGCGTCAACCTGCATCCGTCGCTCCTTCCGAAATACCGCGGTCCGTCTCCGATCCCCTGGGCCATTGCTGAAGGCGACAAAGAAACTGGCGTCTCCGTCATGTTGATTGACTCCGGGATGGATACCGGCCCTTTACTTGCACAAAAAATATTCCAGATCGAAAAAATGGAAACAGTCGAAAGTCTCGTACGAAAAATTCACGACATAGGCCCGAGCTTTTTGGCGGAAACGATCCTTTCCTATGCGGCCGGAACCGCAAAGCCCGTTCCGCAACCGACCGAAGGCACGTCCGTGACACATCTGCTCGAACGCGAAGACGGACGCGTGAAATGGAATCTTTCGGCCGAGACAATCGAGCGTCAATTTCGCGCGTACCATCCGTGGCCAGGGCTTTGGACTGTTTGGCTACGCAATGGAAAGCCGATCCGCCTCAAACTACTCAAAATATCTGTCGAAAACGGCTCGCTTCCGCCGGGAAAAGTGGAAGCGAAAGCCGACCATCTGCTGGTCGGCGCGAAAGACAAACTTATCCGGGTTGTTGAACTTCAAGCTGAAGGATCTTTACCGACCGATGCGGCAAGGTTCATCCGTGGGCACGCGGACATGGCCGGAACGACATTCGTCTGAACAACAGGTTCAAGAACCGCAGATTCCGAAAAAACAAGAATTGCGGTTTTTTGTTTCCAAAACGGAATCCAAAATAAAAGCAAACCGAGTCCGAGCGGATGATTCAGATACGGTGTAAAAATATTCGTCAGATACAGCATAAAAATCGTGGCAATCGCGGCATAGCCGATCCATGTTTGCGGAGACCTCTTTTCAGGCCATAAACCGGCGGCCATAACGCAAAACAAAATGAAAAATCCGACCATACCCAGAAGGCCGGTCTTCAGCCAAACATCAAGCCATCCCCACTCGAATGCGGTCGTTGTCCATGTTCCGTCCGGAAAAACCGCGCGGGCGCGTGGATCATCCGTTAAAAATGTAACCGACTCTCCAAACCCCTTCCCTAAAATCGGCGCTTCGCGAATTTCCCGCATAAGCGGTGAAAGCAGATTCCATCGGCTTGAAAGAGCGACATCTCCGCTCACGGCCGCGCGTTCGGAAAAAATGCTTGACAAACCTTGATACGACACCGATCTTGGGGGAATGAGAACGATGCCGGCAAGAAACGCGGCACCGAGAACCATGGAAAGAAAAATCCATCCGCCGGTTTCCGTGGAATGTCGCCAGCGCGGACGCTCGCGAAAAAAGATAACGAAAATCGTCACAACGGCGGTCACAAGAAGTGCGAGCCAAAAACTTCGCGACAAACTGATAAAAATGACTGAAAACAATGCGGCGGATGTTCCCAAAAAAAGGAAGACGCGGCTCCGCGGACGAAAAAAAGAAAAAGACGAGAGCCATGCAAAAATGGAAATAATGACAATCGAGACGGCAACGGAAAATTGCGCCTGAAGAAAAATGCGGAACAATCCGCCGCTCATGCGCGTAAGCTCGCCGGTGCGCGTGTCTCTGACGAATGTGTAGATCGGCGAGAGCGCTTCATTTGAAAGATGTGTAAACACGAATAACAATCCGATGCTCAAAAGCACAACCCAGCCGGATGCGGCTGAAAGCGTTTGGAGCAGAAGCCGCTTGCGCGCGGATGTCCACTGGATCGAGAGAATCGGGAATACATACGCAAGATAGACATACGCGTTTCCGTCCTTGAACGCCTCAATCGCCGGATGTTTCAAAAATCCGATCAAAAATCCTATGATGATCCCTGCGAACAATGGAAAGAACGCCCGTAATCTGCGGTCGCGTAAAGGAAATTTTATTTTTTTGAAAACGAGAAGTCCGAGATAGCCGGACATCACGCCGCAAAAAATCGCCATGCGAAGCGAAAAAGAAAATCCGGATATCGTGGCGGAAATCAGATGACCGTGCGCATTCGCGAAGAGCTCGGCAAACGCGATCAGTATGCCGTACTCCGGGCGTTTCCATGTCGCTCTTGCGGCGCCGACCGCGGCAAAAAGAAGAAACGGGAACGCGAAGATTGTTTGAAACAGAAAAAGAGATAACAGAAAAGTCGCGGCCAAACCGCCGAGCACGATCCAAAACGGCTTTCCAAAAAATTGGTCTGTCATACAAGCTGATGCTTTTTGACAATGACTTCGCGCGCTTCGTGATATCGCTTTATCGCTCGAGGCATCCAGCCGAGACGATCCCATGGAATATGATACAGGAATCGCGGCAGCCATGAAGACCCGATGCGGGATTTTCCGTCAATCGCGACATCGCAAAGAACATCCGGAACAAGAATGCCTGTTTTGCCGGCTGAAAGCATCGTGAGCCACACATCCCAATCCTGCAGACGCTTGATGGACTCGTCGAATCCCGGAAAATCCGCGGCGCGGATAAGACTTGATGTGTGTATGAAATTGTGTTGACGCAGTTTCTCGGCGTTGAAGGGAACTCCGCCGAATTTTTTCCATCCGAAACGAAACGCACCATACGCGTAACTCGCCTCCGGATGTGCCGCGAGCGCGGCGGCCATCTTTTCAAGCATGTTCGGACGCATGCGAACATCTGCATCGCAAAAAATCAACAAATCGCCTCTGGCCTCTTTCCATCCGCGATTGCGCGCCGCCTGCGCGCCGCGATTTTCTTGATTCATCACGATAAATTTCCATGAACCTGCGACAAGTTCCTCGGCATTGCTTTTCCTCCGGTCCGGACTTGTCGCCGAATTCTGCGCTTGCAAGAATTGCTGTAATATTTTTTCTGTCCCGTCAGTCGAACCGTCGTTCACGACGATAATCTCATCCGGCAACATGGTCTGGCGCAAAATCGAATCAAGACACGCTCCAATCGTGCCAGCATGTTGAAAGGTCGGGATGATAACCGAAATCATAAAAATTTTTTGAAGACTTCATGCTGGGACGTGCAGGAAAATTGAGTTCGAACGCGCTCCGACGCCTGTTGCGCGAGCGTCTCGCGCAACGGACGATCCGATGCCAATCTGGCCATCGCGTCTGCCAGAGCCGGAATATCCCCGTCTGAAATCAAGAGACCAGTCTTCCCGTCCGCAATGGCTTCATCAACTCCCGGATGGCGCGTAGCGATTGATGGCACTCCGAAAGCCGCGGCCTCGAGATATACCAGTCCGAATCCCTCCCTGTCTTCCTGCTTACGGAGCGTCGGCATCACGAAAACATCGCTTGAAACGTACGCGCGTTCGCGATCCGCGTCTGAAACTCCTGATTCCATGCGCACAATGTCAGAAAGACACAATTCCTCGATCCGCTTGCGGATCGCTCCAGCCATCGGGCCATCGCCGATAATGCGATAGCGGATGTCGCGCAGCAACCCGCGCTCACGCAATAATGCCAGAGCCTCGAGCACGCGCAGATGTCCTTTACGCTCCACGAGCCTTGAAACGGTCAGGAACCGGCATCCGCCATCCTGATGGCGCACAATCGGCGATTCCGGAATCATATTTGACAAGACGCACGGGTAGCTTACGAAGACGCGCGCGACGCCGAATTGTTTTTTTAATTCTTCGGCAAGCGAGTGGGAATTCGTCACGATGGCACGCGCGCCGCGAAGCACGAGTCCTGTCAAAAATTGTTTCCATAATCCACACATCGCGAGCCGGATGTCCATCCCATGCACGATAATCACGTACGGCTTTCTCGTAAACCATCCCGCGATCCATGCTGCTGTGCCGAACGGAAGCACGTGGCTCACGACGATGGTCTTCATTTTTGCGGATTCGCGTATGAGAATCCAAACGCTTTTCAACCAGTTTGGCCAAAAAAATCCGAATGACAATGCTTCGCGGCGAATCGGATATTCCGCGTGCTGATCGAAAAAACGCGCTTGTGCATCCGGTTCCGCCACCACAAAGATACGGTCATAAAAACTCGTCGCGAACGCGTGAAGATATTTTGCGACTCCGCCTTGTCGCGGAGGAAAATCAGGCGTCAAGAGAAGGATGTCCGGCATACGGATGCTCTTCCTGTTTTAAAAGTCGGAACGCTTTTTGCAGGTGTTCTCTTCGCAAGGCTCCAGTGAGCATCAACATCCCGCCATACACAAAGGTCGCAAGCGGAATGCTTGCCGAAAAACCGACAAATGGACGAAAAAATTTCGTGCAAAGCCCCATCACAATCCCGCTCAACAAGACAGGCAGGACATGCCGGAAAAAGTCGCGATACACATACCCGGGAATGGCGTAACGCACCTGCCAGAGTCCGGCCAAAAACAGGAATGAAAAACTCACAAGCGCGGAAATCGCCGCGCCCATGCTTTCAAAAATCGGAATGAGGATGATGTTCGCGACTATGTTCACAATCATCGTGACGGCGACGATCACCGTTTTTGTTTTTTGTCTTCCGACCGCATTCAAGAGCGAGCCGATCGGAAAATCAAGAAACAACGGGATGAGCGCAAAAACCAACACCTCGAGCACAGGCGCCGCATGACGATACGCATCGCCCGCAAGAAGAACCGCATCAGGCGCGATGGCCCACAATCCGAACACGATCGGCGCCGCGAGAAGCGCGAGATACCAAAATCCCTCGTTCAGCAATTCCGAAAGCTTCGCGCGATCCCCGTCTGACTGACAGGCGGGTTTTCCGGCGACAGCGCTCATGCCGGGATAGAGCGCGGCGACAAACGCCATGGGCAAAAATTGGAACGCGTACGTAAATTTGTACGCGACGCTATACACGCCGACAGCGGTTGTGCCGGAAAAAAAAGCGAGGATAATCGCGTCAGCCGAGGAATAGACTTTTGTGAAAATACCGGCGAGCGCGAACGGGATCGCTGTCCAAAACAGCCGCCGCGCGCCCACATCGAATTGTGGAAAAAACGCGCGCCATCCGATCCGTTCAGCCACGCGCGTCGCGGAAAAAATCATATTAAAAATGCTCCCGCACAAAAGAACGAAAACGAGAAGCCAGAGAGACGGAAAGAAAATCAGCGCAACACCGCCGAGACAGAGCGTGATGCATTGGCCGATAAAGATTCCAAACGACTCATATTTCAAAAGATGAAACCCACGAAGGATACCGTAGAAAAGCAAAGAAAACGCATCGGCGATCATCACGAGACATGCGAGCCATACGAGCAGGCGCACCGTCTCGTCAAATCCGAACGCAAAAGACGCGATGAATGTAAATAGAACAGCAATCACGCACAGAGGAATCTTGAGTCCGATCCCCTGCCGCAAAAGACGAACGGCTTGCGCCGGATCTTTTGCAATGTCGCGAATGAGCACGGAGGTTACGCCGAAATCCGTGACAACGGAAAATAACCCCGTGAGCGAGAGCGCTAAAAAATAGGCACCGGTTCCTTCAGGTTTCATCACGCGCGCGAGCAACAAAAAATAGGCAAAAGCGAGGACTTTTTGCCCAATGGAAGCGGCCGTGAGATAGAGCGTATTTTTTGCGACGTGTTCTGACATAACTGCGGAAATCATACCAGTTTTAGCCGAAAAAATCAAAAACAGAGCCTTGCGGTCCTGTCTTGATTTCGCATTAACGTTTTGCCCACTGCGGAGAACGACGGGCAGATTTCTTTCCGTATTTTTTGCGCTCGCGCACGCGCGCGTCGCGTGTCAAGAATCCGGCCTTTTTCAATGTCGCGCGATAGTCAGGATTGAACGCAATCAACGCGCGGGCAATGCCCAGGCGTGCGCTTTCAGCCTGGCCGCGAACGCCACCGCCCCTGATTTTAATCGTAAAAGAAAACTTCTCTTCTCCTCCGACCAAAGTCAATGGAGAAACAACGATCTGCTGCAAGAGAGGCGTTGGAAAATACGTTTTGTATTCCTTGTCGTTCACCGTAATCGAACCGTCTCCGTTCGGAAACAAACGCACCTGCGAGGTGGCCTCTTTGCGCCGCCCGCGAGATCGGGTGTATGCGCGTTCATCGGTCTTTTCGATTGTTGTTGGTTTTTCTGCCATAGGCTATTTCAAGATGGTGAGACGCTTCATCCGTCCGTCGCGCATTTTATTTTTCGGAATCATACGGGAAACCGCGCGCCGTAGAACATCTTGCGGATGGTCCCGCATCACGATTTTCATTGGCTCTGCCTTAAACCCGCCGGGATGGGCCGTGTGGCCATAATAAACCCGCTGATCGAGCTTCTTGCCGGTAAACGCCATTTTGGAAGCATTTACGACTTCAACCGAATCCCCGCTATCTATGTTCGGTGTAAAACCGGCCTTCCCTTTTCCGATCAGAAAAGAGGCAATCTTGGTTGCGAGACGTCCGGGTGTTTTTCCCGCGGCATCAATTTTCTGAATCTCTCTTTTAATCATAGTTCGATCAAACTAATTCAATCATAACAACATTCGCTCCGTCATTTTGACGACGGCCGAGTTTTATGATGCGCGTGTAACCTCCGGCGCGCGAAGCGTAACGCGGCCCGAGCACTTCCAAAATTTTCTTCACCGGATGCGCCGTATAAAAAACTTTCATCAGTTCGCGGCGGGAAGCAAGCGTCGGTTTTTTTCCTGTCGTAATCGCCCGTTCAACCAAAGAACGGACCGCGCGGGCCTTGGCATCGGTCGTCTTGATTTTTTCGTATAAAATAACGCTCGCCGCCAAATTACGGAGAAGCGAACGTCGCGGCCCTGCCTTGCGATCAAGTGTTTTTCCTTGTTTTCGATGGCGCATAATTCATTCCCGAGACCTCTGTAAATTTATTCCTCTGCCGGCGGTTCTGCGGATTCCGCAAAGGCCGATGGATTTTGCCGTAAAATCGAAAAAAAGTCAATCAATGTTTTTGCGGACTCACGGACCGCTTCCTCCGGAAGGATGGTTCCATCCGTTTCAATCGTCATAATGAGCTTGTCATAGTTGGTAATTTCGCCGACGCGGGTGTTTTCCACCCGGTATCCTACGTTGCGTACCGGAGAAAACAAGGCATCAATCGCCAGTGTTCCGATTTCAAGATTTTCGTTCACGCGTTCCTCAGTCGGAGAATATCCGCGCCCGCGGCTTACGGTCAATTCCATCTCGAAACGCGCTTTCGGATCCGTCAGTGTCGCTAATTTTATCTCCGGATTCACGATTTCCACATCCGCATTCGGCTCGATATCCTTTCCGGTTACGGATTTCAACCCGTCCGCCTTTAAAAAAAGCTTCACCGGTTCTTCGCTAAAACACTTCAGCCGGAGGGATTTAAGATTCAAAATGATCTCGAGAACATCTTCTTTCACGTTTTCAACAGCCTGAAATTCATGCGAGACTCCCTTGATCTTTACGGCAACAACGGCCGCCCCTGGAAGGGAGGAAAGCAAAACGCGGCGCAGGGCGTTTCCCAATGTCGTCCCATATCCGTGAAAACAAGGCTCGACGATCATCACCCCCTCGTGTGGGCGCGACCCTGGCTCGAAACGGATTGAAGACGGAAGAAGAATGTTCTCCATACGATCGAGAGACGAAAATTAAATTAGCGGGAATAAAATTCAACGATGAGCGTCGGATCGAACACCTGCCGCAAATCCTCTCCTTCCGGCAAGGCAATCACTTTTCCTGAAAGGCCTGCCATGTCCAACGAAAGCCATCTTGACGGCTCGTATTTTGCCAGGCGTTCTGTCGCGCCGGCAAAAATCCCTTTTTTCTTTTTTGTCTCTTTGACCGCGATCACATCTCCAACGCGGACGCGGTAAGACGGAATGTCAACGTTTTTTCCGTTCACCGTAAAAAAACCGTGATTGACCAGCTGGCGGGATTGGCGGCGCGTAATCCCGAACCCGAGGCGATAGACGGCGTTGTCAAGACGGCGTTCAAGCAACTCGACGAGATACGTCGCCGTGTTTCCGGTTTTTCCGGTCGCTTCTTCAAAATATTTTCGGAACTGGCGTTCCATAACAAGATACAAGCGTTTGGCTTTCTGTTTTTCGCGCAATTGAGTCCCATACGAAGACAAACGCGGCCGACGCCCTTCTTGGGCCGGCCCATGCTGTCCCGGTGCGAACGCACGGCGCTTCACCGCGCATTTTTCCCGTCCACAGAGCGATACGCCTTCACGGCGGCACAATTTACATGTTGTTTTGAGTGATGCTCCCATAGTTTCAAATTAAACCCGGCGAGGACGCGGCGAACGACAGCCATTATGCGGCAAAGAAGTCACATCCTTGATTCCAAGCACGTTGAATCCTTGCGCATTCAGTGCGCGAATCGCTGAATCGCGTCCTTGGCCGACTCCTTTTGCATAAATGAAAATGTCCTTTAACCCTGTTTCCGCCACGCGTTCGGCAACCGTCTTTACGATCACGCCGGCCGCATACGGGGTGGCCTTTTTTGGACCGCGAAATCCGCAGTTTCCCGCACTCGCCCAAGCAATCGTATTACCGTTTATGTCCGTCAAGGTGACGATTGTGTTATTGTACGTCGTATGGACGTAAGCGCACCCTTGCGACACTTGTCTCACGGCTTTTTTCTTTTTCGTTCTTTCTTTGACAGCCGGAACCGTGGAAGTTGTTTTTTCATTTGCCATATTACTATTCACGAGCCATTAGGCGTTAGGCGTTAGCCATCGAATCGAGCTACATGCAAAAGGCTAAAGGCTGGGTCTTTACGTCTTAGTCAACATACGGCGACCGCTGGTCATCGTGCGGCGCACATTGCCGCGCACGGTCCTCGAATTCGTCTTTGTTCTCTGTCCGCGCGCCGGAAGATGTTTGATGTGGCGCGCTCCGCGGTAACAGCCGATTTCTTTCAAGCGTTTGATGTTTGAAAGCGTCGTGCGGCGAAGATCACCTTCGAGGCGATACTGTTTTTCGAGAATCTGACGGATCGCGTTTGCCTGATCTTCCGTCAAGTCTTTAGCGCGGATCTCATGGCTGATATTTGCCTCTTTCAACACTTTGCGGGCCGTCGAGTCGCCGACGCCGTAAATATAAGTAAGCGCGATCACGATGCGCTTGTCATTCGGAAGAGTTACGCCTGAAATACGTGCCATATTAGCCTTGACGCTGTTTATGTCTCGGGTTCTTGCAAATCACAACCACTCGACCTCTGCGTCTGATAACTTTGCAGTCTCGACAAATGGCTTTTGCTGAAGACCGGACTTTCATAATCGAAGAAATGATGAAGCAGAAACGTCATCGAGAAATTTCCCGATGACGTTCAGGAGAATTTTTGAGATTTAAAAACGATACACGATGCGCCCTTTTGTCAGATCATACGGGCTCATTTCCACTTTCACTTCATCCCCTGGGAGAATCCGAATATGATTCATCCGCATCTTTCCGGAAAGATGGCCCAAAATGACCTGATCGTTTTCTAAGGTAATCTTGAATTGAGCCGCCGGCAGAAGCTCATCCACCGTTCCCCGCATCTCGATAAACTGCTTTGTCCCTTGGTCACTCATAAAGTGCGAAAATTCTATCATCTAAGCCAAAAGTTCGCAAGGGGGCTGTGGATATTCAAATGTGGGCATATTTTAGAGAAACCCTTAAAAAATGTCAAGTGAATATTTTGATGGAAATTTTAGGTGATAGCTTAGAGGTGATAGCTTATAAAAATTGGCTCATAAAAGCGATAAAAAATCTCCTATAAACTATAAGCTATAAGCTAAAACCTATAAGCCCCCCTCGACGACGGCCTTAATTCTCCGGATTCCGGAAGCGACAGCCTCCTCTTTTACGATCTTGAAATTTTCCAGCTCTCCTGTGCGCTCCACATGCGGACCGCCGCACACTTCCTTGCTAAAATAATCGCCGGTCTTTTCGTCTCCGATAAAATAGACTTTGATCTGATCTCCGAGTGTCGCGTATGTATCCTCAAACACACCGATCGCTCCGCGTTGTTTCGCTTCGACAACGCTCATGATTTCAAAATGCACCGGCAGATTTTTTTTGATGGCGTCGTTCACGATCCCTTCGATTTTTTTTAATTGCTCCGGTGTCACCTTTTGCGGATGAGAAAAGTCAAAACGCAGACGCTCGCTCGTGATGTTTGATCCTTTTTGAAACACGTGATCGCCGAGCACAAGACGGAGCGCTTGATCCAAAAGATGCGTCGCTGTATGCAATCGTGTCGTTTCCTCCGAACGGTCAGCGAGCCCGCCGGTGAATTTCTGTTCCGCTCCGGCGCGCGAAAGTTGCTGATGCTTTTTGAACTCCGCGCCAAATGTTTCGCGGTCTACATCCTGACCGCGATCTTTCGCGAGCTCCTCGGTTAGCTCCAGCGGAAATCCGTAAGTTGAATACAAAATAAACGCGTCTTCTCCGGAAATCGCCGAACCTTTCAAAAACATTTTCTCGAACTCGCGCAAACCTTTTTCCAAAGTTTTTCCGAATTTCTTTTCCTCGCGCGCGAGTTCATCAAAAATACGACTTTTGTTTTTCGCAAGCTCCGGATAGACATCTTTATACCTTTCAACAACGACCTCGGCGATTGCAACCATAAACGATCCGGCTATTCCAAGCTGGCGGCCATGGCGCACCGCGCGTCGAATCAAGCGGCGCAAGACATATCCCTGCTCAACATTCGACGGCGCAACTCCGCGCGCGTCCCCAAGAACAAACACGGCCGCGCGCGTATGGTCCGCGATAATGCGTGTGGAACGGTTAGAGGACATAAAAGACCTATAGGACATATCGGAACGTTTTTCGATCGCTTCAAGCATCGGCGCGAACGCGTCCGTTTCAAACACGGTTGCCGCGCTGTTCACTACCGCGGTGATGCGCTCGAGTCCCATACCTGTATCCACGTTGCGGTGAGTAAGAGGAACATAATCTCCGTCCGCAGTCTTGTTATACTGCATAAACACATCATTCCAAATCTCAATAAACCGGCCGCAGTCGCAAGCCGGATGACACGCAACGCCAAACGCCGCATCGTGCGGCCGTCCGGAGTCATAATACATTTCCGTATCTGGACCGCATGGGCCCGTGAGTCCAGCCGGACCCCACCAATTCTGCTTTCGGCCATAAGGATAGATGCGCGCGCCGCCCGCAATGTCAGGAGACTCAGCATCGGCAACTTCTGCATTGATTCCGGAACTTTGAAACGCCTTTTTCCACATTTCGATCGCTTCATCGTCGCGAAAAATCGCACCATCCCCCCGGAACACACTCACATATAATCGTTTCGGATCCAACCCGAGCCACTTTTTTCCCGTAAGAAACTCGAAACTCCACACGATCGCTTCTTCTTTGAAATAGTCACCGAGCGACCAGTTTCCAAGCATTTCAAAAAAAGTCAGGTGCCGATTGTCTCCGACTTCATCAATGTCGCCGGTGCGAATGCATTTTTGCACATTTGCGATCCGTGGGCCGCCAGGATGCGTTTGTCCTAAAAGATACGGCACGAGCGGATGCATTCCGGAGGTCGTGAATAACACGGTCGGATCATTTTCCGGAATCAACGAGGCGGAAGGAATGATCGTGTGTTCTTTTTGTTTGAAAAATTCGAGAAATTTTGCGCGGATGTCGGCAGTGGTCATACTGGGTTCTTGGGCGTTAGGCGTTAGGCTCTAGGATTTTGTTTCGAATGAAGTGTACAAAAAATCAAGGCGGAGGTCTAGAGGAAAAAAAACGGCGGCATTTCCTGCTGTCACAGGCCATGCCGTCGAAAAAATTTTCTATGATTTTCCACGCAAGCCCAAACCCGCTGCCGCGCATCGGTAATACCGAAACATCTGCGACTGGCTTTTCGGACGAAACACTCTATGAAACCGACTTCTTTCTTAAAGCCGTTTGCGCGTCTCTACGAGTTATTTATGAGAGACCCTCTGTCCCAAACAGCTGGGAGAAATTATCAAAAAACAACTATTTTGTCAATAGGGATCTCTGCAAAAGTCCATTTCAGGATGAAAGCGAGGAATGTTTTCCGGATGCGAGGAAGGATTCCGGAAATGATATCGCCATATCATTGAGGAATCCTGACGACGCAGCCGGGAAACATAACCGCTTTCAGGCCGGAAGCGACTTTTGCAGAGGTCCCAATATCAAAAATCAGAAGTCGGAATCTGTCGGGAGCGCTTCTTTTGGACAATAGTGTTTGAAGAATCTACGGCGCACGCCGATCAGAAGATTATGCAACTCTTCGCTCCGGAACAGAAATGCGACGACCCCATACACCAAAAGTCCGAATCCTCCGGCAACCGCCGCTTGCAAGAACACACCCCAAAATGTATTGAGCGAAAGAACTTGCACGGTAAACGGTTTCAAAGACTGGGCCGCGAGCGCGGCGCACAAGGCGGCGACGGAAATGGAAATAAGTGATCGGATGATGTGAGCCTCGTCAAGCGATCTGATGCGTAGGCGCAATGGAATCCAGAGCGTCGCCAAGTTCAGAAACGAGGCGAGAGAAAACGCCATCGCAAGCCCTTTCACGCCGAACCACTGCGAAAAATACCAGGCCGAAATAATGCCGACAGTTGCGGAAATCGCGCCTGACACGAGCGGCGTGACCGTATTTCGCATAGCGAAAAACGCGCGCGCCAGTACATAGACAAGGCTCTGCGCGGCCAAGCTCAATAAAAACCAGGCAAGAATATCCATCGTCTGATACGTCTCGCTCCACCCGAACGTTCCGGCCCCGACGACGAGCCGCACAGCCTGCACGCGCAGGACAAGAAGCAACATCATCATTGGAACCGTCAAAAACAGCACCCCACGCACGGTTTGAGAAAAAATCAAAACGAATCGCTTTATATCCCCTGCCCCGAACGCTTCGGCAAAAGACGGAAAAACCGCGATTGCATACGAGACACCGATAATCCCCACCGCAAAAAATTGGATGTTGTAGGCGAATTGAAAAACCGTGACGGATCCGGCCGTAAACAGTGAGGCCATGACCGTAAATAAAAGAAATTGAACTTGGGAAACGGCGAGCGAAAGCGTACGCGGACCCATGGTTTTCAGAATCTCGCGGCTCTCGGAATCAAACGGACGGAAACGGAGCGCATAGCGATATCCAAGAAGATGCGACCCAAACCACTGGATCAACATATGAAGAAACGCGCCGAGCACGACGCCCCACGCAAGAGCCAAGGGGCCGAATATCGGGACAAAAAAGACCGCGCCAAAAATAATGCCGAGATTGTAAAAAATCGGAGCGAGAGAAGCGAGAAAAAAGCGTTTAGACCCTTGAAGAATGCTTCCGAAGATGGAGGATCCAGCAAGCAAAAATTGTGCGAACAACATCATGCGTGTGAATCCGACCACGAGCGTGTGCTTTTCGCCCGAAAATCCCGGAGCGATCATCCAACCGACGGAATCCGCGAAGAAAAAAACAACAAGCGAAAGTCCGGCCATGGCCGCGAGCACGAGGTGTAGGATGTTATTCGCCAGGTGCCACGCGCGCTCTTTTTCTCCGGAAGAAATATGCCTCGTGAAAAGCGGGATAAAACTCGCGGACACGGCGCCGACGACGAGCAGATTGAATAAAAGATCCGGAACTTTGAATGCCGCATAGTACGCGTCAAGCACATCTCCGGCTCCGAATGTTCCAGCCAGAATGCGGTCGCGGACCAGGCCAAAAAGGCGGCTTACAAACGAAAGAACGCCGACAATGGCCGCGGCGCTCGCAACGGTTTTTGATTCAACATTCAAGAAACGAAACATGAACTCAAGTTTCTTTTTTTCGACCGAGACCGGACCATTTCGCCAAAAGTATAATCATCAGAACCGCACCTATGCCGAGAGCGACCAGCAAAAGGACGATGGATGGATTTTCAAGAGTGAAAAAAGGAACAGAGATACGCGTCGCGTCTTCCGCGATTTTTCCGTCCGGATCCGTCATTTTGAGCGAGATGTCAAACGCGCCGCTTCGGCGAAAGGCGTGAGAAACCGTGTGGCGGCGCGAGGTGACGCCGTCTCCAAAATCCCATACAAACTTATATCCCGGGATGGCCGGGGCCGCGGCGGAAAATTCAAAGATGTTCCATGCCGAACGGCGGAAAGAAAAAATCGCTTTTGGAGAAAGAACTTCCACCCCTGTCGCGGCGGATGTCTCTGCCGCAGGTTCGCTTAAAATTTCTTGCGCAGAGTTTGCTATTTTTTCACCAGAGCCGGCAAATTCAGATCCTGTCGTTTCCGGTGTCTTCGACACTTTTGATATTGAGCCTGTCGCGCTGTTCTTCGCGTCCGGCCATTCGGTCATTTCTGCGCTTGGAGCGGTTTCTTCAGTAGGCGTTTGCGTCGGTTTCTGCTTCGGCGCGGGCGCGGGCTCTGGTTTTGACAGCTCCAAAACAGACCGCGAAGCATCGAGCGGGTATGCGTCCTGTAGATCGTTGACATTGTCGCCATCCGTATCTTTCAATATCGGACTTGTGCCGTGTTGCGCCTCATCAAAATCCGTCCATCCGTCGTTGTCATCGTCCGTATCGCACGCGTCGCCCATTCCATCTTGATCAGCATCAGATTGATCCTTATTCGCGCTTGAAGGACAATTATCCTTTTCATTCTCGATGCCATCCCGATCATCATCAAAAATAGGATTAAAAAGGCCTGTCAGAATCGTATCGTTCGACGCGTTCACATCCGCAGGATCCGTGCCACGAATTTCCGCACGGATGTTAAACGCTTGTGACGGAACCACAAAATCCACATACACTTCGTCCTGAACCCCGCCTCCGCGCAAAGAGACGACTTGCGATTCGCCAATTGGAATGGTCCCTTGAAAAAACGAAACGTATCCGGATGTATCAACTGTCCCCTCATTTTTGACGCTGGCGTACAGACGCACGCGCTCTCCGGAAACCAACGGCGCGGAAAAAGAAATGTTATTTGCAGAAATGGAAAGATCAGAACCAGTGGTCGCGGATGCCGCGGTCGCGATGAAAAGAAAAGAGAGAATGGACGGAAGCAAGAAGCGCTTCATACAGATGATGTTTTTTTGGAAGAATGACCGAACGTGTAATTAAATAATTTATGGCGGATTGGGCCGATGACGGCGATGTGTAACTCCGCGAGCGCATATTTTATGGCGACACTCGCGCGCCCGTCGCGATCCAACCGCCGCGTGGAAACCGGCACAGCCATGGACAAAAATCCGAATCGGCCGGCGTGCGCCGCACGATGCGCATAATCATGATCCTCACAAAATGTTACGGTTTCGTCGAACCCGCCGATGGCATCATGTAAAGATTTTTTCACGAAAATGCAGAAACCAGGCGCATGTGGCATGATCGGGCTTACGAAACGCACATAAGAATTATACGCCTTATGAAGCGCGCGATCGAGACGCGAATCATTCGACGGCGCAACATCGCAAGTCGCAAGATCCAAACCGCGTTCCGTCATTTCTTTAAACGCTCGTTCCAACATGGTCGGATCGTCAAGTCTCACATCCGCATCCAAAAAAAGGATGTAAGGAGTTTTCACTTCCGCGGCCCCGCGATTCCTTCCTGCGCCAGGCAATCCTCCCTCAACAACTTTGGCCCCAAAAGTTGCGGCGATCTCGCGCGTCGCGTCCATCGAGCCGGCGTCTGCCACGATGATTTCTACTGGCAGGAGCGTCTGTTTCTTTATTGTTTCCAAAAGAATCTGGAGATAATGTTCCTCGTTCTTTGTCGGAATGACGATGGTGAACATGGAGTTTGGATTTAGGTGTTAAGCTTTGGATACAAATTATTTTACTATTTCGCAACCGAGAGAGCAAACATGGCGATACCCGCGGCCACGGATACATTGATCGAACGCTTGCGGCCCGGCATCGGAATCTCTACTTTCATATCCGCAACGGCAAGAATTTCCGGCTCGATCCCATTGACCTCGTTTCCCAAAATAAGAACGACGCGATCCGCAGGAACCGAAATTTCCATAATAGGACAAGCGCCATCTCCTGTTTCAAGCGCAAGAACGCTAAATCCTCCCTGTTTCAATTCCGTAATGAGCTTGAGAATATCCTCGCAACGCTCCCACGACACGCGCGTTTCTGATCCAAGAGCCGTCTTCGCTATCTCTTTCCGCGGCGGCGTTCCTGTAAATCCGGTGAGATACAACCGTTCAACACCAAAAGCGTCCGCGGATCGAAAAATCGCCCCGACATTATGAAGAGAGCGGATGTTGTGGACAATGACGAGCATGGTATTAGGCGTTAGACTTTGACAACCAATTCTAGCAGAAACGATGAAAGATGAAAGTAATGTTCCATTGACGAAAACGATTTTTTATGATTTCATACGCGCTATGACGAACCAGACGCAGACAAAAAAATCCGGCATCGCTGTGCTGGTCGGCCGCAGTAATGTAGGCAAGTCCACGCTCCTCAATGCGCTCGTCGGCACCAAGGTCGCCATCACGACCCCGAAGCCGCAAACGACCCGCCTCCCGATCCACGGAATCCTCACGACCGACGAGGGCCAAATTGTGTTTGTAGATACGCCTGGTATTTTTAAGAATGCGAAAGACGCGCTTTCCAAAAAACTCAACTCGAGCATTCGTCGATCGCTTGAAGATGTGCATGTCATCATCTATGTGGCTGATCCGACGCGCGCGATCGGGGATGAAGAAAAGGAACTGCTTCGTATGATAGAAACGCTCGAGATTCCAAAGATTCTCGTCATAAATAAAATTGACCTCGAGAAAAAACCGTTTGTGGATTTTTACCGCGACCTTGCGCCGAAATTTTCGCAAGTATTCGAGCTTTCGGCTATCAACAACGCGCATATCAAACCGCTCATCCGCGCCATTTTTTCTCTCATTCCGCAAGGCGGGCTGATGTATCCGGAATTCCAATTCACGAATCTCGAAAACAAAAAATGGATTGCTGAACTTATCCGCGAAAAACTTTTTCTCCGCTTGCGCCAAGAGATTCCCTATACGCTCACGGTTGAGGTGGACGAAATCGAAGAGCGCGAAAACGGCGTTCTCTACATCCACGCCCGCATCTTGACGACCGAAGATCGTTACCAGCGCATCATCATCGGCAAAGGGGCGCGCGGCGTGAAAGAAATCGGCCAATCCACACGCAAGGAACTCGAAACCGCGATGAACCGAAAAATTTTTCTAGATCTGATTGTGGACGTGGATCCGCACTGGGTCGAGAGGATGGAATAATCTCCCTTCGCCCGGCCACCGGCCGGGCTACGGAGGAATAAAAAATACCCCGCATCCCTCTCGTTTGAGGAAAGCGGGGGTTAAGTTTTCGTTAGGAGATGGCAAGCTCCATCAGAAACATGTGCCGACCTGTGAGACCCCAGTAGCGCCACGTTCCGTCTTGATTGAAGATCTCGGAAACAGCGTCGAAGCGCGCATGTTGCGGCTTTGAGCCGATCGTGTAATAAACAGACCCGTCGTTTCTCACTTTCCACACTGGCATCTGTTGATTATTGCCGGCAAGACACCGGAGACCGAGAATTTGACCACATGGAACACACGGAATTCTCCTGGTGTCGAAACCAGAAAGAGGCATAGTAAACGACGAGTCACTGTCATCTCTTTCCCTGCCGACGGCATGAGTGCCGCCGTCTGCAATCCAGAACCCGAGAAATTGTTCCCGAACATTCATCGAGACCGGAAAGACTTCTCCGGTAGTCGTGTTTATGAACCGACGAGAACCGTTGCCTGTTACATAGGTGGCGATCACCTGCCCGTCATGGGTAAGACCGAATCGAACGGTAGTAGAGACGTTCGGAATCGGCGCACTCAGCCGGTTCTTCTCGACATCGAGTAGATGGTGTGCATCCGTCTTCTTGTTGAAGACCGAAAGGTACAGCGTGCTGTTCGGTGTGAGAAGGATTCCGTCCACTTCAGTCAATTTCTCCATATCACGGAAACCAACCGAAGACTGTAGTGGAGCGATTGAAAAACGTTTCTCGAACAACTCTTGACCTATGTAGAGCCGGCACTTGTCTTTGGATACAGAACTTGTGCCGAACCAGAGTGGCTCGCCTTTGTAGAAGCCGAGAAAGACATTTCCAGAACTCGCTTTCCGTTCCCACAAACGCCACTTCTTGAGCGTAATGCCGCGGTCGTCGATCTCGACAACGACGTCTGTTTCGTCATTGTCGTATCCTTCACACAAAACACACTCGCTAAATGTATCAAATATCACATGGACACCATTGGGTTCCAAGATGAAATTTGGCACACAAACGACCTTCCTTGTCGCCTCCGGAATGATCGGTCCGTGCGGACGCTTCATGAACCGGTCGAGCTCGTCCGGACCGAAGTGGCCGGCGGCGTTCCTTTCAAGAAAAGCCCTTATTTGGCCCGAACTGATTTCGTCGTTTTTCGGCCTCATTGTGAGACTCCTCTGCTCCGAGCAACAGCGCCGAATTCCCGAAAGCTTTGTTGCGGCCGAGGGAATTCCATTCTGTTGCGAAAGAGCGTCCTTCGAACCGAATCGCTCGAAGAATAACTTTATAATTCATTTTTGATTGAATGTCAATAGGGTGTACTCTATTTACATGCAAAAGTGTTTTCCTATCGCTCTCTTCTGTCTCATCCTCGCCGCTCTTCTCGTCGGCCAGAGATTTGGCATGCCAAAACTCTTTCCGAATGAACCGCAGAGCGTAGTCAGATTAGACAGCGCCAATGGTGTGGCATTGTTTGTAAAACACGGCAAAAAAGTCGGGGTGGTCGGAAATAAAAACCAAAGGCGCGGCCAGATCATCTTCACTGGAGAATCAACTTACGCGTCGTTTTTCATCGGTGAATCCACGCGGCTGTTTTTGGACGAACGCACTGATGTGGAACTCATCGAACTTACGCGCGGCAAAGAGACAATAAAACTCATTCGCGGCCGCATTCTTCTCGAACACGAGAGAGACACTCCGATTACGGTTACCACGAATTTTACAAAATCCTTTTTTACGAATGGTCTGGCGTCGTTCGTGAATTTCGATTTTCAAGAAACGGTCCATGTGATCCCGCTTGAAGAAACGACCGTCGCCGTCAGCCTTGGAAAAACCGGCGGGACCGTGACAAAAACACCGGTGCGAATTCACGAAACCGATCCGCAATCCATTGCGGATTTTTCTCCATCGCTTCACGTCCCTCCGGCAAACAATTTTTACGCGTGGACAAAAGGAACACGCTGATGTAAGGTGAAGCGCCCTTTCACAACCAACCGGAGAAATCGTCATGAGTGAACAACGCACGCTTCTTTTTTGTGTTCCGGAAAATCACATCCGCAAAGTCTTGCGCGGATGTGAAAACAGTGAAAAACCGTTCATCATAAGCGGAGGAGGGCGTGAGGAACTGAAAGCAAAACTCCGGCGTCACAGACCAACGGCTGTCGTGGCGGATTTTGACGGAACAATCTGTCGCGGTAATTCTTTCACACGATTGTGGAGCGACCTTCCGATTGAGCTTCGTAAGATATACCAAAAAATTCTCGAGCTCTACGAATCGAATCAAATGTCCGGGATTGAAAAAGCCGTGCTCGAAAGCGGGATGGTCGGTCTGCTGGCCGCTTCGTTCGGAGCCTGCAAACGATCCAGATGGAGCATTGAAGACGCGGCGGGAGATGCGGTCCTGCGCGCTGGCGCAAAAGATTTTTTTGATCTTTTTCATCCCAAAAACCGTTGCATCGTGAGTCTCTCGATCGCGGATTATATCCGCGAGGTTATGCGGACGAATGGAATCAAGATCGGACACATACTCGGAAACGAACTTTTGTATCGGGAAGATCCGCAGTGTCCGATTGAAGATCAAAGAGCGGCCGTTGCGTTCGCTGTACAGCCGGAAATACAGATCACCTCGGAAACCAAATGGTCTGCCGTTTGCCAGCGTATGCCCAAAGAATTTATGAAACGGAAAAAACTTTGCATCGGCGATTCTCCGCCGGTTGATCACGGGCTCTGGATGCAAGAGCCACGGACATTCAACGTGCTCATCCGCCCTGCGTCGCAGCCGATCGCAGTCGAGCAGGTTCCGGATATCTGGCACAAGCTCGACCTCATTGTTTCGGATCTTCCGACACTCACGAATTTCCTTCGCGAGAACGGCGTCGGCTAAATCGCGCCATCTTTCAACCACCGAATACTAGGTGGTTTTTTGTTTATGCCATTCTGACCCAGCCAACGGCTAAGAAAGAATCCTGCGATCTCTCTATTCGTGAGATCCTTCACTGGCGCACAGGATGACGGAAATATCCTACTCTCTCTTTAACACGTTGAGATACGCATCCGTCGGAATTTTCACTGAGCCTCGTCCCTGTGCGGCCATGCGTGCCTTTCCTTTTTTCTGCTTCTCGAGCAATTTATTCTTGCGTGTCACGTCGCCGCCGTATAACTTTGCGATGACATCTTTCTTGAGCGCGGAGATTCGTTCAGCCGCGATAATCTTGCCACCGATTGCGGCTTGTAATTTGATAACAAACGATTCCGGAGGAATGGATGCCTTCAACACTTGTACGATGCGGCGGCCGACCCGCTCGGCCTCATCATGATATACGAGCGATGCAAACGCTTCGACCGGCTCCTCTGCGACCAGCACATCGAGCTTCACCACATCGGCCGCGCGATAATCCAAAAATTCATAATTCAGCGACGCATAACCGGATGTAACGCTCTTCAACTTATCGTAAAAATCCACAATCACGGTCGCAAGCGGCATATCATAATGCAAAATCACTTGCTGTTGCGAAAGATACTCCGTGGTTTTGTAAATACCACGACGGTCCTGCGCCAATTGCATCACGCCGCCCACGAACGAACTCGGCGTTACAATATCCACCTTGACCCAGGGCTCCAAAATTGTTTCAACAGCCGAAACATCCGGCAGTTCGAGCGGGCTTTTGATCGTAAATTCTTCCTGGCCTTTCGTCTTCACGCGATACGCAACCGATGGAACCGTCACAACCAAATCAAGATTGAACTCGCGGCGCAGGCGCTCCTTCACGATTTCCAAATGCAACATCCCGAGCAGGCCGCACCGAAATCCGTAACCGATCGCCGGCGAATGTTCCGGTTCATACGAAAGCGAGGAATCGTTGAGCTTGAGACGCTCCATGGCTTCGCGCAGACGCGCAAAATCGCTTCCTTCTTTTGGAAAGATGCCGGCATACACCATAGGCTTTACCACGCGATAACCGGGCAAAGACTCGGCCGCTCGAAGTGTTTCAATCGTGATAGTGTCGCCGACGCGACATCCTTGGATATCTTTTTGTCCGGAGACAACATAGCCGATCTGGCCGTTTTCGAGTTGTTGGAGCGGCTTGAATCCAAACGGTCCGAGTGAACCCAATTCCAATATTTCGCCAGTCGCCTTGGTCGCCATAAATCGCGCTATGTCGCCTTTTTTGAACGCACCGTCCACGACGCGCACATACGCGACGACTCCTTTGTAATCGTTGTACGCGGAATCAAACACGAGCGCGCGTGCCGGAGCGTTTTCGTTTCCCTTTGGCGGCGGCACGCGCTCCACGATCGCCTCGAGCAATTCCGGAACGCCCTTTCCTGTCTTTCCGCTCACAAGCAAAATCTCTTCTGGTTTGCATCCTAGCAACCGCACGATTTCTTCCGTGCGTTTCGGAATGTCAGCGGCCGGAAGATCAATCTTGTTTAAAACAGGAATAATCGCGAGGTCCTCACTGAGCGCGAGATACAAATTTCCGATGGTCTGAGCCTGCACGCCTTGGGTCGCGTCCACAAGCAAAACCGCGCCCTCGACTGCCGCGAGCGATCGTGACACCTCATACGTAAAATCCACATGCCCTGGCGTGTCAATCAAGTTCAACACGAATTCCCCCCTTTCAAACGGGGAATGAACGGGAGTTGCCGGCGAACCGCAGTAGGTATATTTCATCCTCGCCGGCGCGAGCTTAATGGTAATTCCCTTCTCGCGCTCGAGATCCATGGAATCCAAAATTTGATCCTTCATCTGCCGCTTGTCCACTGTTCCTGTAATTTCAAGCAACCGATCGGCAAGTGTGGACTTGCCATGATCAATATGGGCTATGATGCAAAAGTTTCTGATGTGATTTTGCTCGTTCATGTGCCGTTATCCTAGCGGATTTGTTGGATGATGTCGAGAAAACGACTCTTCAAATACCATGTTCTAAAATATGTTATAAGTCCTATTGGTCCAATCGGTCCCATATGACCAAAATAAAAAATCCCCGCGGAAAACGCGAGGATGTAGAGAAAAAGGCTAGTGTGCGAACGGTCTGCACACCTTGCCGATGATTTCTGACATCCGGAGCCGGATGGCGACGCTCCTATTGGCAACAGCACGGATATCCACCGGCGCGCCATCCTTTGGCGCGACGAGTGCGGCGAGGTTAGAATCGTATGACGGCTCGTGAGGATTCCGTGCCTCTGACGCGACAGGAGGCCGGATCGCGGCCGGCGCGGCAAGCTTGGCTTTTTGTTTGGATGTATCGGATCGTTTCTCGTAGAATTCCCAACACGCCTTGAAAAATACTTTGACTGTGGCGATGAAAAGCGCGAGACAAACATTCGCGGCCGCGAAGATACCACAGAGATAGAACGCGGCGAAGAGTTTCGTGTCCCACGGAATTGGCTTCGAGGAAGCCCATCCGAGGAGAGAGAGAAAGGCAAATATCACGAACGGGATGATCGGCCTAAACCACTTTGTCACAAGATGGAAATTTTTGTTGACGCGCGGCGACATCCAGATGCATTCCCATTTTTTCACTTTAGATCCCCACTGACTCGACTGTTTCCACGGATCTTCAAAAAATTCGCGCGTGAAGAAGTCTCGCCAGCGCGTTCCTTTGCTCGGGTAGTCTCCCATCAAAATGATCACGAAGGCCGAGGACACGAGAACTGCAGTGAGGGCGAGAACGTATCGCGTCATCTTGAATAGGTAGAGGATCGGAAACCAGAAGATCGAGACAAATGCCGAGATGATGAACTGTCTGCGGAAATCGCACTGATCAGATGGACGACCTCGGAAGAAGTAACCGACCAGCCCCTGCATCCACAGCGGAGGCGGCTTGGCGAAGCACTCGGCAGGAACATTCACATCGAGCGTGCCGCACGGCTGATGCAGTTCGCGGTGCTGATTGTGATACAAGATTGGCTCTGCAAACGTATCTCCTTCCGGAACAACAACCCAATGTTCCCAAGAAATTCCACGGAATTCCAGATAAAACTGACGCGGGTCGTAACGTCTCGAAGAAATGTCGCGTGATTCGGCGGCGACGAAAGCAAAAATGCGATTTCTGCCAGGTCGCGCGAAACGAACGTGAGCCATCTGATCCTCGAGCCGCACAACTTTGCGTAGCTCAAGATTAATATAACGATCCGCTCCGCCTTCCGGAACAGTCACAAGAACGACAAACGCCTTTTTCGAGAGCCCGGCGCGCTCAAGCGCCCGAAGCGTGCTCTTTGAAACCGTCCATCTTACAAGCACGGTCGCGCTAGAAAGACGGCGGTCTTGCTCCGCAATATGAAGTTTGAGAGCCATGTCTCGCCTCCGTTGCCTTTCGGCGGTAAAAAGTGAAAAGAGCAAAACGCTTGCGGACCTTGCGCAAGGAAAGAATGGTAATACGAAAAAGTCCTGCTGTCAAACCTCGTACGTTTTTCCGGTTTCCGGAATCGTAATTTCCGATCCGGCGAGCGAGGCGCGCAAATGTTCGGCAAACGCCGTCTTTGCCTCCGCGTCCCCATGAACGAGCAAAACTTTTTTAGGCGCGGGGCCTTCTTCGGGATGCAACCAGCGCGTAAGTTTAGCCTGATCGCCGTGCGCGGAAAAAGCTCCAATCGCTTTTACCGCGGCCCGCACATCAAATCGTTGACCAAAAATCGTCACATAAGGTTCTTTGTTAAAAATCCTGCGTCCAAGCGTGCTAGCGGCCTGAAATCCGATAATAAGAACGGTCGCAAACTTTTGATTCACATACCGCGACAGATGGTGCAGGATGCGCCCGCCGGTCATCATTCCGGAACCGGCGATGATAATCTTCGGCCGTTTAACATCATTGATGACTTTCGACTCATCAACAGAGAGCGTCTCCCGCAAGTTTGAAAACGAAAAAAAGTCATGATCTTTTTCTCCAAAAATCGGAGCGTCGAATTGGAGGAACTGATCAAAATGGCGATACACTTGGGTCGCGCGAATGGCCATGGGGCTGTCGAGATAAATCGGCACATTTGTTTTGAACTGTTCCAAAAGCAGATGGATTTCGTACAACAGTTCCTGCGTGCGCTCGATTGAAAAGGACGGGATCAACAAGACACCGCGGTTTGCAACCGTATGCTCGACGACCGCGCGAAGTTTCTTGGATCGTTCTTCCATTGATTCATGCAGCCGGTTGCCGTAGGTGGATTCGCAAACAACCGCATCCGCCCGCGAAATCGCCTCGGTCTCCGGCAAGATCGGCACATCATCGTTTCCGATGTCGCCAGAAAAAACAACTCGTTTCCCCTCGGCCTCGACCGAAATGTAAGCGGATCCAAGGATATGCCCGGCATCGTGGAACATCACGGTCACGCCAGGAGCAAATTCAATCGCCTGATGATACGCGACTGTTCTTACATTCGCGAGAACCGCGTCCAAATCCTCTTTTGTGTAAAGAAGCGGCCTCGCATCATCTTTTGCGTCTTGTCCCATAATCTGAAACGCGTCTTCGAGCACCAGCCGCGTGAGCGCGAGTGTCGGCTCGGTCATAAAGACGAACCAGCGATAGCCGTCCTTGCAGAGCTTGGGCAAACGGCCCGTGTGATCCGCGTGCGCGTGCGTGACGAACACGGCCTCGATCTCTGCCGGATCAAAACCGAATGACTCGTAACTTTTTCGCGTTACAGTCTCCTCGCCCTGAAATAATCCGCAGTCAATCAACAAACGATGTATTTTTCCTTTTACATCCATTGCTTCAAGCAATGCGCATGATCCGGTCACTTCATCAGTCGCGCCATAAAAAGTAAGGTGCACATCGTTTACAATTGCGGCTCGGATGAATCCAAGCCGAGCTCTTCTTTGTAATCCATCCAACGCCCTTGGAGCATTTCGGACATTCCGACCGTAGACGAATCCTTGTCTATTTCGCCCACGTCAACATGCTCCTGCACGATTTCCTCGCACAGCTCGTTGTATGTCTCCTGATCCACGACCCCTTGCTCACGACCGCGATCTACGATCTCCTCAAAAATCGCCTGCTTATCCACATCGAGAAATTCCATAATAAAAGAAGTTAAGAGATAAAAGCTTGATTCCAGTGTAACATACGCAAAGAACGCGCCCGAGAGTGCTTGTCAACTGCGTGCGAAAACAGTATCCTCTCACTTTCCAACACTCTAAAGCCTAACTCCCTAAATCCCTAGAGCCTTCATCGCCTTTAACGCCTTCCTGTGTTCTCTTGGAAATCCGCCGAAAAACCGATCGTTGCGCTTTCGCCAATGGCTGATATGACAGATTCGGCGTTTTGTCGCGTGGTGAAAGAAGTCCTTCTTGAAGTCGACAACCAACAAAGCCCCTCGACTCCGGCCGGCTCTGCCGGCCTTCGCTCGGGGAATAAAAATCCTACAAGCTACCAGCTACAAGCTACAAGCTTCCCGTTGATTTTTCGCGAAATGATCTCGTCCGAAGCGGTCGTGCGCAAAAATAAAAAGACGCTCGCAATGGCCGAACTCCATCCAAGCGAGCGACCAATCATTCAACAAATTTTCGGGGGGGATCCGGAAGTGATGGCCAAAGCCGCTCGGGAAATCGAAGAGACATTCTATCTAGACGGCATTGACATCAATATGGGATGTCCTGTGTATAAAATCGTCTCAAACTTCAATGGCGCGGCGCTGATGAAAGAGCCGGCGCGCGCGGCGCAGATTGTGCGCGCGGTGAAAGCCGTTGTCTCTGTTCCTGTCTCGGTGAAAATCCGACTCGGATGGAACGATCCGAACGAGTGCGTCGCGTTCGCAAAAGTGTTGGAAGCCTCTGGAGCGGATGCGATCGAGGTGCACGCGCGCACAAAAATGCAAGGGTATTCCGGAAAGGCAAACTGGGCGCAAGTTGCAAAAATAAAACGGGTAGTTTCGATTCCTGTGCTTGTGAACGGCGACATTGTTTCAGGCGCGACCGCGCTTGAGGCGCTTGAAAAGAGTGGGGCGGACGGCGTTTTAATCGGCCGTGGGGCTTTGGGAAATCCGTGGATTTTTTTGGAGATAAAACAAGCGATAAAAGATATGTCCGATAGGTCTTATAAGACCTATCGGACATATCAACCGCTTGCAGAACGTCTCCATGTTATCCGCCGCCATTTGGAATTGCATTGCGAACAATACGGCGAGCGCGGCGTCGTGACATTCCGCAAACATCTCGGCTGGTACTTCCGCGGCCTGCCGCATGCAAAAGAAATCCGCGAACGATTGTTCGCGGCAAAGACAAGAGAGGAATTGATCGCAGCCCTCGACCGAGGCGACGACCCTTGAGTTGCAAGGCATCGTCGTCCGGCCGCGGGCTCGCAGGCGAGCTGTGTCTTCCACGCATCGCCTTTTTTGGTTGTTCGCGTCGTGTCTCCGAAATGTGTCAGGCGGCCTTCTTGCCGCCCTTCCGCACGCCTCCCTCGAGGTGGTACTTCGAGTAGACGCGCCTGCGCTGCTCGTGGCCGTGCAGAGTCACGTTTTTGTGGTGCTCCAGACGCTCTGCCCGAGGCGACGAGAACCTGCAGCCGTGAACGCCGCAGGTGAATTTCGCGTGCCCCCCGGCACCCTTCTGTTTCGCCATCGTCGAAACCTCCTGTCTCCTCGAGAATCGGCACCCATGTGCGCGATTGGAAGACCCACCAATATACACTATTTTAAGCATTTTGTCAATAACAATACCCCCAAAAATAGCGAAAAAGTTGATATTTCGCGTTCATTTCAACGTAAATCTCTCGGCCTTCGATTCGCACGAACGGTGCGGCCAAACCTCAAGCGTCCGCGCGG
This sequence comes from uncultured Gammaproteobacteria bacterium, assembly GCA_964588505.1. Taxonomy (GTDB): domain Bacteria; phylum Patescibacteriota; class Patescibacteriia; order UBA9934; family GWF2-40-263; genus CAZPPQ01. Next base: position 49,205 of record CAZPPQ010000001.1, read on the forward strand.
CAGGATCAATAATGAGTTTGGCGATTGTTTCCTCATCCGTCTGATGATTTTTGTGAGCGCAAACGGATTTTGGCGCGCGCTCGTGGTCAGAAAGCGTTATGATCAAATCATCCTTAGTGATCAACCCTTTTTTTTCTCCTAATAATTCAAAAACGCGTTCGCGACGATATTTTGAATACGAACGGTCCTGCTGAAGCTCCAGCGTCGCGGTCTTTTTCGCTTGATAATCATTCGCGTGAACGCGGATAGGTGTTCGAGAAGTAAGTGAAAGAGTCGCTGTCTCGGTTGCGGTTGTTTCGAGAATCATCCCTTCTGTAGGCAAAGCAAAAACATAAGAATGTCCATCTGATCTTGGAAGCAACCGGATCCTTCGAACGGCTTGACTAACGGTATTGCACCGTAGAATATCCCGCCCGATAAGCGTCTGGCTCAAACCAACGCGCCTGTCCTTGGATGTATTCGAGTCAGCGACCAATGCAAGCCCATCCGCGTTCACGCCGTATTGCGGAATCCACGCGCCATACGTGAACGCGAGAAACGCCGGCTCGCCGACAGGACGACATCGCAAAATATAAACGAGACGGCCGTCCGCCGAAATCCAATCCTCGTTATGAGCGATGAGACAGGACCCTGTCGCGGATTTTGATGAAGAAACAAGAATGGATGTACAGCGTTCTCGAGACCGAAAAACTCCGATCATCTCCATGGAGTTGATGAGAAAGAGATTTTTGAATAGCACCCCGCTTCCATCGGCTATGCCGCGCAACTCCTCAAATGTTTTCGGGAGGAGCTTTGCGGTGAGAGAAAAGCACGGTTCGATGAGCGCCAAATGCTTGCCAAACGCCGCGCCGTTCAGTTTCTTCCAGTGCGATTCGTAAAACTCCACGCCTGCGCGGATCATCTTTTTGGCCAGCGCCCCGATCTGCAAGCCCATCTCATATGGATTGCCTGAAACTTCGAAAAAAGGAAGCATAAAGATATTAAAATTTGAATGGATCTATCATAACAGAAAAACGATTTTTCACCATTGACGAGACGATTTTTGCGCGTTATAGTTCTGACACAAAAACACACTCCGGGATCGTCTAATGGCAGGACAACGGACTCTGAATCCGTTTATCTTGGTTCGAATCCAAGTCCCGGAACCAACAAAAAATTCGAGTATCAGCTCGAGTTTTTTGTTGGTTTAGCCGGTGACAGCCGGCCACTATGTCCGTGATTTTCGCAAGACATAGTGAGGGGCACGGAAGCGACGACTTGAGGCCATCTTTAGCCGCAAAACGCCGCTTTCAAGGGAACCTGGATAAGAATGAACTAAGGGAGCAATATAGCAGAAAAAGAGGCGAAAGTCAAGGTTCGGTGCCTTTTTATTCAAACCGTACAGACTGACCTGCTTTCAGAGAACCAGTCTTCTCTTCCAGTAGCTTCTCTATCTTTGGCTTTTCTGATTTCAACAAAGGCTTTGATTGCGGAGGCACTTTCGCCGGCAGTGTCTTCAACACTTGCGGCTTCGGCTTCGCAACCGTCTCTTTGGATTTCTCAACGATGGTCGCAAGAGAAATGGCTGGCGCGACGGATGTCTTTTGGATCACCTCTCCATCGGTGACTTTCGCCAGAGTCGTCAAAACCGTCGGTTTCATCGGCATCGGTGAAGACTTCCCTTTTTTCCGTTCATCGCGGACTAATTCAATGCAGGTCTCGCAATAAATCGGGCGCGATTTGTCGAGCTCGACCGGCAGATGAATATCCTTGCCGCACCGCGTGCAAACATAATCAAAATTCGGCTTTTTCGAAAACTTCATCGCTTTCTTTTTTGCCTCGGCTTCGGCGAGAAGCGTATCCACATCGGACAAATCTTCAAAGCCACTCCATTTCATAATTTTTTCCTCAATCTCGGCGCGCGGCAGGGCATATCGCTCGCGCGTGATTTTGATGACCTTTTCGGAAGAATGTGTCCGCTTGGCAATCGGCGGAAGACAGATCGCGGAAAACGGCGGACTCGTCACTCCATCAATCAACAGTTTTAGATACACATTGTACTTCGGCAGGTTGATGATGTCGGAAACCATAAACCGCGGCGCAAATTCCTTTTCCATAAACTCTCCGTCCGGCGCCCCGACGCGCATCGAGATGATCGTGCCGACATTTCCGAACACCGCTTCGCGCACCTCGTCCGAAAGTTGAGCCACATATTGATGGGCCATCGTGAGACAAAGACGGTACTTGCGAGCCTCGGACAAAATGGAGGCGAACGATTCCACGGCGAAATTCTGAAACTCATCAACGTAAAGGTAAAAGTCTTTTCGATCCTTTTCCGGAACATCCACGCGTTCCATAGCCGCGAGCTGGAGCTTGGTGATGAGCATGCCTCCGAGCAGTCTTGAACTGTCTTCTCCGATGCGGCCCTTGGACAAGTTGACGATAAAAATTTTTTCCTCATCCATGATGTTACGAATGTCTATCGTGGATTTCACCTGGGCCACGATGTTGCGGATGATGGACGCGGAAAGGAATTGCCCGATCTTATTCTGAATCGGAGCCACGGCCTCCTGCGCGTATTTTTCGTTGTAGGTCGCAAACTCTTTCACCCAGAATTGCTTCACGATCGGATCTTTTACATTGCCGATGATGCGCTTTCGGTACTCTGCGTCCGACAGCATGCGATTGATGCCAAGAAGAGTTGAGCCTGGATTATCCAAAAGCGCCAAAATGGAATTGTTCAGAATGTACTCCATGCGTGCAGACCACAAATTTTCCCAGATTTTTTTGAACACGCCCATCATTCCGCTCGCGACAAGATGTTTATGACGCTCGTCCACAGCTTCCAAAATGTTAAATCCGATCGGATAATCCATATCAGACGGATTCAAGTACACCACATCGTTCATGCGCCAGCTTGGAATAAAATCAATCAAACGCTCGGCTGTGTCGCCGTGAGGATCCACATAACAGCACCCGTGCCCGGCGTAAATATCCGCAAGGATCATATTTTCGAGCAGAGTCGTCTTTCCCATGCCGGTTTTTCCAATCACATACACATGCCGACGGCGATCGTCGGTCTTGATGCCGAACTTTGTGAATGTGTTGCGAAAATTCGTCCTGGCAAAGTAGATGACCTCGTTTTCGTGTTCGTGAGGGTAGGACATAGAGGCTTATAGCTTATAGGAATTAGCTTATAGGAATTGATAATTAACCGTTTTCTATCCTATAAGCTATAACCTATAAGCTTTCGAATTACACTGGCAAATTCGGCGGGGCTTCGTCTTTCGACGATTCTAAAATTCCAGCCGGATGCGGAAGAACGATATCCGGGGGAAGACCGATGACATCTGTCGCGTCAAGACCCATCTCGATTTCTTCTCCGCTGACAGGAACATCTTGTTGCTTCCCGTCCGGAACTAAAACCGGCGGAGTCACATGCGGAACAACGGCCTCGGCCTCTTCATCCGGAAGGATCAATCCGGATTCCGTTGGTTTCCATCCGTCCATCGGCTCAAGAACAGCCTCAAACGTCCGCGGCGGCCCATCGGACAACGGTTCTTCTCCGCCGATCGGCAAATCGGAAGGCGGTTCGGCCCGCCGCGCTTCAGCTTTCCTCACGAACGGCGCGCGCACGCCAAGCGCTGGAAAATGCCAAAGCGTCGCCATCTCTTCGACATTCAAAATCATCGGTGTCGCGCCGGCCCCGAAACTTCTGGCCTTGTACGCTTTCATCAGCTTTATCTGCTTTTCGGCGTAAGACCACGCCTGCCAAAAATAATCATCGCGCGGAAGAGACGGCGGATACATCCCGAACCGATTATGATTCGCGTATTGGTTCAGCATCCCTTTGATAAACACGACGCGGCCCCCTTTGTTGTAGGCCTCCTTTTTCGCCGTATAGACAAAACGAATCTTTACCTTGTATCCAACTTTGGAAACTTTGGCGAGCACGGCTTTCGCTTGCTCGATCTGAAAGATGGAGAGCTTGAACGCCTTCCACTGATCCGGCTCTTTCGACTTGTCTTGCGTGCCGAGAATCAAATCCGCGATGTTGACTTGCGTAAAGTCCTCAATCACCACTCCCGGGACGGAAAGGAGCACACGAAGGCCGCTCGCGAGCGCGGAAGTTTTCGGCGGCGCCTCAATGCCGTACAGTTTATTGATAAAATCAATTCCCTCTTTTTTCCAATCATTGTCCGTGACTTGCGCGACCATCTGCATCCAAAAATGTTCTCCGTGACGCATCTTGCCGATCTGCTCCAAAATCTGGCCGAGTGGATCCTTCAACTTTTCCTCCTTCGCGGTTTTATCCTCAAAATCCTGATAGGTCCGAATCGGAAAATAATTTGGATTCTTTAAGACCATCTCGGCTCCCCACATCTCATGCGTCTCATTCGGATAATAGGACGGCGCGACAGCCGTATAATCCTCCACTTCAGAAATTTCCGCATCCGGATATTGCGCGTAGATTCCCGCCTCGACAATATCACGGTAGCGGGTCTGAATCCTCACCAAAAATTGCGTGCTTCCTTCGGTTGAAATAATTTCAAACGAAAACGACGGCTGAAATTTTCCCACAAACCAAACTTCCTTCCATGTGAAAGCCGAAGCCGCGCCGGCAAGGCTTGCAAAAAAGTTTTCCAGCGATCTTGGCGACTGCTCGGTCAAAGCTGGAACATCAATCGCGAGCACGACAAACCGCAAGGTCGCGTTGTAATTCGCCTGACGGGAAAATTTCCAGACTTCCAAAAATCCCCAGATGCAAACTCCGACAATCGGAATCCATCCAAACCAAACCAAAAAAAGATTAAGAAGAACATCAATCGGCTGTTGCCAAAAAAGCTCGGAAAAAAAAGGCATACATCGTTTATAGTATAACACAAACGGCGGAGGTCTCGCACTCCGCCGCGTGAAATTTCAAACTGTGGATGGATTTATTCCCCCACCTACTGTCCGGCCAAACGTCTCGCGCGTCGCGCCTCCCAAGCGACCAACGCCGGACTCGCAATGAAGACGGAAGAATACGTGCCGACCGCGATGCCGATCAAAAGCGCCAGCGCAAATGGGCGTGTTGTTACGCCACCCAAAAGGAAAATTGCCAAAAGCGCGAGAAAGACGGTAACAGAGGTGTTGATGGACCGCGAGAGCGTCTGATGCAAGCTAAGTTCAACAACCTCATCGAAGTGCGGAGAAACACGAAGCTTCAAATTTTCGCGCGTGCGATCCACAACCACAACGCCATCGTTGATTGAATATCCAAGAATCGTGAGGACCGCGGCCACGAATGCCGTATCCACCTCGTAGCCGAAAAAATACGCGAACACGGCAAAGATGCCGACCGAAATCAGCACGTCATGCACTGCCTTCAAGATTGATACGGCCGCAATGCTTTTTGATGAGATGTATTGATCCGCGCCGCGAAACGCCCAAGCGATGTAAAGACCGATGAGAAGCAAGCTCAAACCAATTCCGATGGCCGCGTTCCGCCTCAATTCTTTTCCGATCATCGGGCCGATGGAATCAAAACGAAGTTCCTCAACATCGCCATAACGAGCGCGAAGGTCGGAAAGGATGGCGGCATGAGCAGGCTCATCAAGCGTTTCCGTGCGGATAAGAAATCCGTTTCCGTCGGTCGTCTGCACGCTCGCGGACGCATATCCGGATTCCTGTAGCGTCGAGCGCAAAGCGGCAAAATCCGGAGGAACGGCAAATTTCACCTCCATTAAGGAACCCCCGGTAAAATCAATGCCCGGACGAAGTCCCCATGTGACAAGGACAACAACGCTCACCATCGCGAGAATAGCGGAAAGAGAGAACCAGAGTTTTCGATACGCGACAATTTGGAAGGTCATAAAATTATGATTTGTGGATTCGAAATCCGGAAAGCCACGGCAACCGGAGAACGCTCGGCGGAAACAGCGTCTGCATATAAAGACGGGCGACGACAATGGCTGTAAAGAGACTCACCACGACTCCGATCGAAAGCGTGAGCGCGAATCCACGCACGAAACTCGAGCTCAAAAAATAGAGAACCGTGGCCGAGACCAATGTGGTGACATTGCCGTCGCGGATGGCGCTCCACGCGCGGGCAAACCCTTGGACAATCGCCGATGGCAGATCGCGGCCGGAAGCAAGCTCCTCTTTCATGCGTTCGATAATAAGGACGTTCGCATCAACCGCCATGCCGAGCGACAAAACAAAACCAGCGATCGCCGCAAGTGTGATAGTAACTCCGAACATCCGATAAATCGCCAGGTTCAAAAACGCGTAAAGGACGAGCGCTAACACGGCGATCAATCCCGGGAGACGATACGCAAGAATCATAAAGGCGATGATCAGAACAAAACCGACAAAAGCCGCCCGGATGCTCGCGTCCATTGAAACTTTTCCAAGTGTCGGGCCGACCGTTTGCTGGGACAATAATTTTACAGGAACAGGCAAGGCACCGGCATTCAGCCGCTGGACAAGAAGTTTCACTTCTTCAAGCGTAAAATCCCCGGTAATCTGCGCTTGGCCGCCGTAAATCGCGTCCTGCACCGTCGGAGCGGAAATCACGTTGCCGTCCAAAAAGATGGCGACCTGCTTGCCGACAAGCCGGCTCGTCAATTCACCAAACAGTTTGCCGCCGTCATCATTAAAATTAAGCGATACGTACGGCGCTCCGCTTTGCGGATCAAACTGCACGGCCGAACGTTTCAAATGCTTGCCGGAAAGCTCGGTATTTTTCCACGGGGAGGCCGGCGGAACAATGTCAAAAATATCCGCAAGCGGCATCACAATACGCTGAAGACTGTACACTTTCACCGGGCGCGATGCTCGCTTGTAGATGAGATGGTACCCGAAGTCTGATTCAACTACATCCGAAATGGTGCCAATCGCTGTTCTTTTTGCGGCTTGTTCAAATGGCGCGACCGTCTGCCCTGGAGACACCCACCCCAAATCCCCGCCTTTTTCAGCCGAACCTCCATCTATTGAATATTGCTTGGCCGTATCCGCAAAATTTTGCAAAGTCGTTTCGTTTTTCAGCCGATTGACGAGCGTGGTCGCGTCGAGTTGCGTCATTCCGCTCGTACATCCCGTCTTCCCTTCGGAACAAACAAGAATATGTGACAATTGCATTTCTTCGCTGTCCGATACGCCAAGATACTTGATGATGTTCAGGCCGTTTTCATCCTCGACCACTTTCGGAACAATGCTACCGACGCGCGTCCATGAATTCAAAATAGCCTGCATGAGCGGCGTGCCCGCGATCAGATTTTCGAGCTTCCCTTCAGTTGCCGCGCCGTTCGGATCAATCGTATTCGCCTCAAGAAGCGTCTTGAAATCCGCCCCGCTTCGCGCCTGCGCAAGAACATTTGCCGCGGCCGCGCGATGCTCTTTCTGTTTTTCCTCAAGCTGTTTCTTTTCCTCAACCGTCGGCTCGCGATCCAATTCCGCGCCCGGCTCTTTGAATTCAAGCACCGGCGTTTCGCCGATTTGTTTGATAGCCTCGGAAACATCGAGCACGCCGGCCAATTCCACGATGATGCGGTAGGCATTGCCGGTTACGGTCGTCTGCACCACAGGTTCGGAAACTCCAAACGCGTTCACGCGTCGTTCGATCACATCGCGCACGCCTTCAAGCGCGACCGCGCGCTCGCGCTCCGGAATATCTTTCATATCCGCGTCGTACACCAGGTGCGTGCCGCCTTGAAGATCAAGCCCGAGCCGAAACGCCTTCTCATCCAGTTTCGAAAGAGCGATGGGCGTCTTTGCATTCACGAAATCCGCTCCGCGATTCCACACGGCCGGAAAATCGTAGACCATGCTCCCCAAGGTGACCAAAATCAACACGATCCCGAACACGCGAGTCTTCCATCGGCGCTTTGATTTTGCGAAAGAGGCGGTTTGCCGCGTCTTCAGTTTCCATGTTTGCATAAAAAACGACGCTTTTTAAGAACGCGGGTAGTATAGAAAAAAGAGGCCTGTCGCGCAAGCCCCTTTTCGCTACGCCTGCGGAATGCTCGAATTGATTAGGTCTTGAATAAACTGGACGCTCTCATTGTTCGGGCGCGCGAGCATCTCTCGAATCTTCCTTCTCACTTCGACATCACTCAACACTAAATCGCTATATTGTTTTCCATAGCGGCGGATCCAATGAGAAAAAATTCTGTCGTCTTGACTCAAGGTCGCGTCCCCTTCAACAAGAGGAATGCTCGATACTTCGACTGTCGCGGCATACGCCTTCATAAGAAGTTTCTGAAAATCGTTTTTTTCTTTCAGCGTCAATGACCGCGCGAACTCTTGGTCCTCGATCCGCGCTTCTTGCCTATGAGCGACATGTTGCATATCCGGTGTGGGCATAGGTTGGTGATTGGTCGCTGATATTAAGATTCATCGAGGATGATCTGATCTTTGAAAGCTCCGCGCTCCTCTACCTGATCTTCCGAAAACGTGGAAGATGGCGGTTATCCACTTCGACTTCCTCAAAAAACATCACAAACGGACGAACCCATAAGTCGTGGTCGTCGTAGAGCGCCCGATATACGACAAGCGGCTCAAGCGTTTCGCTGTGCCGCGCGACTCCGACGAGCTCGTACCTCCGGCCACTGTAATGTTCGTAGACGCCGGGCTCGGCGTTCGGTAAAGGTGGAAACATCGGACGATCCGCTGGTGGTAAATTTTTCTCAAAAGAAATTATCGTTAGTTCATCATATCCGGTCACCGCATCAGGTACGCGATGAAATTGAAAATCTTCGAGAACCTCAACGACGAGCTCCACGGTCGTATTCACGATGCACCCATAGCGCAAATGACCTCCGATGACGCTTCCCTTTTCGTCCGCGACGGACAAATGGATATGAATCCCGTCAGGCGACAAGGTGCCAGTGCCGGAGACGATTTCAAACGGCCCGTCGAACATCTTGTCATGTTTCCCATCTGCCAAGCGGAAACACGCGCGCACGAGACTCCCAACAATCGAAACCGAACATCCGGCCACGATGTGCTCCGTAGAAACTAGTCGTTCAAGTTCGAGCCGGACATCCTGCCCTGGTAACAGGCGTTTTGCAATCAAGGGCGACATAGACGGTCGTGTTATACGACACGGTCACAAAAAACACAACATTTGTCCTATAGGATCAATAGGACCTATAAACGATAGCGCGTACAGCCAATGCCGACGGATGGCTTTTATTCCACTGTGCCAACCCGCGCTGACGTAAAAAATCTCCGTAATCAATCAACAATTTCTCTAAACTCGCGCGCACTACATTCACGAGCTTTAGTTCGGTTTTTTTTGATGTTCCAGAGGCTTGGCACCCCTCGGCGATATTCTGCCGGCCGGATCGCGCAGCCTGAATCATCTGGTCGCGCATGCGCCAGTCTTTCACAAAACGACTGCAAAATTCGACGGTCAAATCATAAATAAATGTGGTCGTTTGGTAAGATTTCAAGGTGTTTTAAACGAGGGAGGTTGTTTGTATTTAACCAGAAAAAATCGGTTTTGTCAAATAGGACTTATCGAACCTACGCCCCATGACAATGTTTA
>CAZPPQ010000002.1:0-43722 GCA_964588505.1 uncultured Gammaproteobacteria bacterium
CCTTTCATATGATTTCAAGGGTCTGGGTGTATCATATGTCATGAACCAGCGCATTTGATTGACAAAAACCGCTTTTCGCGGTAGATTTATTTCCGACGGGGCCAGTCAATCGTCTCAACACACAAAAATCCATCCGCAAAAACGGATGAGTTTTTGTATACCAAAATCCCACCCCCGAAAGGGTGGGATTTTTGGCTCCTCATAATCCCCATACCGTTGCGGCCAAGGCCATTGGCATCCGCCGCAGGCCGTATCCCACACAGGCTGTAAAAATTCTACAGCCGAGCAGGTTGCCGCGTTGGTATTTGTGGATGGATGAAGAAATGTCCGGTCATCCAAACCATCTGCAGATGGTTGGAGACGAGACGCATCAGCTAAGCCGTGCTTAGTAGATGATCGTGCCACCGGTAACCGGGAGATTCTTGAGATAGTCAGCGTCGATATTCAACGCGTCGCTATTCGTCAAGTTGGAATCATCCCACTGAATTGCGGCATCATCGTCGAGACCTATTCCAGAGCCGACACTCAAACTGTTGATTTCGTTCTGGTCTGGAATCTCAATGCGAATTGTGTCGTCATTTGCAGAAGAAGCGCCAGTCGAGTCAAAGCGCAAGACATATGTCTTGGTTTCACCGGCTGCAATTTCTTCCGCTGCGATCGAGCCCCCTGAAGCGCCGAAGTCTACGACCATGAATGACATATCCCCAGTCGTGGTTGAACAAGCTGCTCCAGTATCGATGAAGAACGTCCACGGGGTCGTTCCATCTGCATCAAGCTTAATGGTGGAATCATTTGCATTATAGATTTCCCACTCTGTCGCGTCCCCGATATGAAGCGCGTCAGCGGCATCCGTGTCACACTCTTCCCAACTGGAAGATGCGTTATCCGAAGCCGTGAGCTTGAACGTCATCTTGTCAAGCGTGACAGTGCCACGAGAATCCGCCGAGACATTAAAGCGGAACACTTCGTTCAGACCAGGCACAGAGGCGCCGGATGGAGAGCCTGAGGCGAGGGAGAAAGTCGGCTTTGTCTTGCGGACTTCGTGTGTGGCTGCGTCGACATCATCAACACCAGAAGAGGCGCCGGTGAGAGTCGAACCTGAAGAGAGGCCGACGGCTTCGAACTCTGCGGCGCCATCAGCATCGAGATCGAGGCTGATTGTATCGCCGGAAACCGTATTCGCCGTCGTCGCCTCACCCATATTCACCTTAACAGTAAGGTAAGCGACATCATTGGCTGGGACATAAAGATCCAAATTTTCGAATGTTACGGCCGAACTGCTCAAGAACGAGGTTGAGGTCTTCGTCTCGCCAGCCTGGTTCTTGTATTCGAGGGCAACGGAAGTAACACTGCTGTCTAAACTCGATCCATTTGCGAGCAAGACCTTCGTAATCTTTATTGCCTCGTTTGTCGCGCCGAACTTAAACTTGGAAACAGTCACGCCTGTGCTATTTGCAAGGACAATCGTCCCGGTCGGTGAGTCAGCGGCTAAATCTGTTGTAAGACTACCGGCAGAAGTCACAGTAATCGCGACACCTTGCGCGCTATTTATCGTATCAGAACCAGACTCCGAAATGGTATTCCCTTCGGCGTCCGTCGCTGTGACGTCATCGGTTGAATCCACTTCAATAGTATAGATGTCGTCGCTTGCGGAGATCGTTGTTTCTGGAGTCAAATTTGCCAAATTACAGCGAACAAGCATCTTGTATGTTTGTCCGGCTGGAATCGTCCAACTGAAACCAGAGAAGATAACGTCTTTTGCTCCGCTAGAACCGCTTGCAAAAGACTCCGGGCCGTCAATCAACACACCGGTAATTCCATCATAGATGGAACACGAGGAAACACGCTCCGCCATGGACATATCAACTTCTGCAACCGTACCATCAGCATCACCTTTTCCTTCGAGCGTAATCGCGGAAATCTTGGCGTAAGAGGCAGAACCAGCCGCAAAACTCATTCCAAGGAAGTCCACATCGGATGAACCCTGAACCACTGTCTTAGAAGATGGGGGTGAGATCAAAGCGACTGTCAAGGCTGATGCATCAACTTCCATCGCATTCCCTGTGATATCGGCACTTGGCACGATATCAGTTCCCGCGGTCAGGTCATTGTTATTGACATCACGAGCCGTCACCTGATCCATTTCAATCATGGCTGTGAGCGTATCGGCATCCACGATATCGTAGGTCGAGGAGTTAGCATCCGTATCCTTGACATCAACCAATATGGCGAGGTCAAGCACTTGACCAGCAGACATCGAGAAGTCATCGGAGAAAGAAACGGCCTCTTTGTTTGCGACACCACTTCCATCACCATCAGCAATCGTATCATCAAACTCTTCCGGACCCATCACTGTACTGCCAGTTGCCAAATTGATAACGCGGAAATTCTGATAGTTAGCAGTACCGGCTGTGTCACTACCAAGAAGACCGGTTCCAGAAGCGAAGATGCTGAAATCAATATCACGGATATCCGCAGTCGTCTGTGAAGTAATCGTAAACTTCATCAACGTAACGCCAGTGGTGTTCGGAGAGATCTTTGTTGTGGAAGGACCGTTAAAAGCAAAGGTGACCTTCCCTCCTTGAATATCAGACCACGAACACTCGTCGGTTGCGTCATTACAAGCAGAGCTTGTAATTCCGTCATAAGCCGTCTTTGTGACGGTAACCCCGAAGCCATATTTCGCACCGACAGCATAAACATCAGAGTTCTCATCAAATGCGAAACGAATATCATCCCCTGACTTTCCGCCAACATCCACCTTTACCTGGAACAGACGGTTATTACCTTGGGCAAGAGCATAAGGCGTCGAGAATGTGAAGATGACATAATCAGATCCGACAACACCATCAGCAACCTTCGTTGTATTCTGCCAGAGAGTGTAATTCTTATGATCTGTCGCTGTCGCACCGACCGCCAACTTCAAGCGTTGAATGGAAACATCTTCCGATGAACCAGCCGTGATCTTGAATTCGGCAGCCTGGTGTTGTTTTGTACCGAGATTTGGGTTCGAAATTGTCCCACCTTTTGTCACAGTGACTGATCCGACTTCTGTTGCCGAAGTGGTCATCGTGGCACCCTTCACAGGAAAGCTCCCGCCGACAGAGGCGGCCGACTTCACGGAAGAAGCGGCGGAAATTTCAAAGGCGAACGTCTCGCCGGACGTGCTGTAATCAGCCATGTCTGCAACGAGGGTCAAGGTCTTTACTGCGCCTGCCGCCACTGCAACGGAAAGCCCACCAAACGAGGTGGTTCGAGATGTAGAGTTCAGAGAACGGCCAACGGTCAGACGCGTATCCCCATCATAGAGATACAACGAACTGATTGCGCTTGTCGAACCAAGACCGGACATCTTGACAGTAACTTCAGAAACCGACGTTGCGGAAGCAGACGACAAGCTGAACTTTAACAGCTTGACGCTGGTAGCCTTGTCGGCAATCGTTACGGCAGCCGGGCTGTCCGAAGCCAAGGAGACCGTGAGGGCTCCGGTGGTCGGAGTTACTGCCGTGGCTGTCTGGGCCGTGTTGACAAGAGAAGCCTCGACGGCTGACACATCAGAACCTGCTGTCAAGCCGGAGACGCTGACCCCTGTCCCGTCGAGCAAAAAGCGGCTCTGGTAGCGGTTGGCTGTAAAGCCAGCGCTTGAAACCAAACGCTTCGTGCTGCCGGAAACGAGATAATTACTGCCGCCGCTTGAGACCACAGCGCCATCATAGGCGCTCGCGGCGCTCGTAAGGGAGGCACCGACCGTGTAATCAACAAAGAACACATCCGGGACATCTTCCACGAACTTGTTCCAGTCACTACCGGCCAAGCCCTGCGCAACGGCTTCTGTTTCGATCCATCGTAGGGATCCACTGGAAGAAACAGCGTACACTTTTGGATCACTCTGGATCTTTACCCAGAACGCGCCTGGGCGATAAACGACATTGCCACCAAGCGGGATAGCCGCAAGGTCGCTGTCAGAGAGAGTCTGGACACCCGAGAAGTCCGAATACCATGTGAGGTACGTCTTCTCGTTCGGGAAAGCATAACGCTTGCTGTCGGCACCGTAGTAATACACGGTGTTCAGCGTCGTTCCTTTGACAAGGTCGCCCGGCGAAGCCGCGCGTGCCGTCAAAGGAGCCACGAACGCGGAAAAACCCACAGACCACAAAATCGTGGCTGCGGCGACCGCGATCGACAGCGTCCGCTTTCCCATGCGAAGTGAATCGTTCATAAGGAAATTTTGGAACCTTTTCAATTAATTCTAACGGCGATAAACGGCCTTGCGGCCTCGACCTTTCAGTTTACCGCGCATTAATAAGGTATTGGGGACTTAGAATCCCCGAGCCGAAATCCTTTTTGCAAAGGATTTCGGCTCGGGACGGGAGTTACCTCCCGGCCTGTTAGTTGCTGGTGGTGATGTCAATTTCCAATCCGACAAGAATATCTTCCGCTGACTTTACCGTATCATTCACCCGATTCAAGTTTGCAAACGCCCCTTGAAACCCGCCGGCGGCGAACATATTCATAGCTTCTGAAAGCGTTTTGTTTTGCGCTTGAAGGGCAAGCATAATCGAGCCAAGTTTCTTTTGAAGTTCCTTGCGTGCGGCCGGCGCGAGAGCCTTTTCCGCCGCGCCTTGCAAAACGGATGTGCGACCGATGCTGGTCATAAGGCGCGTGGTCAAATCCCGATACCGTTTTTGAAATGTCTGCTCAAGCTCTTGCGAAGTGATGTCGCTGTCATCGGAATCATTCATCTTGACAAGCGTGGACACAATCTTGATGTTGACCGTATCTATAACCGCCTCGGCGTTTTTTACCTCATCTTTCAAATCGCCGGACGCAACTGGAGCTGTTTGGTTCAAAAGCGTTTTGAATTCATCTGTTTTTTGATCAAGCGAAACAGCAAGCGAAGATGTCTCCGGCGCTTTGTCAGAAGCGAGTTGCGCAAGTTCCGCTTGCGCTGAAAAAATTTGATCCGTAAAATCTTCAACCGTGATTTTTACCATTCCTTCTTTTCCATCCAGTTCTGAAGACATAATGGCAGAGGCTTCTTGAAGTCGGCGGCCAGCGAACTCCGCGTGAAGAAGCGCGCGCTGATTGCCAGAGCCGGCAAACCGCAGCTGCATACGCTCGGTCGCAAGCTTTACAGGATACAGAACATCGCCAGGCACGGAATTGAAAGAGGCGTTAACGCTCGCGATCCATCCTCCGAACACAATAGCAAAAATCGAAGCAACCGCGGCCAACGGCTGAAGCGCGGTTGTTTGAAAACGGAATAAGAAAAATTCAACGTAAGATTTCGCGCCGTATGCCTTTTGAATCCTTGTCTCTCCGATACCGATATCTTTCGAAATGCGCATCCAAAGCGCTCCTTTCTTTTCTGGAGAAAAAACACCGCCGAACGCTTCGGCTTGTTTTGCTTTTTCGAATAATTGTCGCACATCATTTTCTGTTGTCATACGGATTGGCGTTCGACATCAATGATCTCCCGAAGTTTTTTTATCGCTCGACTGATGGTCATACTCGTCGCGGTCTGTGTCTTGAAAATACGCGCGGCGATTTCCTTCACGGATACATCCTCAATGTAGCGCCAGACAAGGACCTGCTGATCTGTTTCCTCTAACTTTTCCAACGCGCGCTTCAAGAGAGCAACATCGGCGCGGAAAAGAATCTTCTCCGGACTCTCCCGCGACTTCAATTCTTGGCCTGACTCTTCTTCCATCATCTCAAGAGACACCGTTTGCTTCCGAAACTTGTAAAACTCGGCAATCGTCGTCCGCGCAATCGTGAAAATGAGTCCGGACAAACTCTCGACTTCCGCAGTCTGTAGATAGGCCCACAAACGCACGAAAGTCGTTGCCGAGGCATCTTCTGCATCTTGAACGGTTGGAAGTTTTCTTATAAAGAACCGCCTGATACCTTCTGTGTATTCGAGATAAATTTCCTCAAACGCTTTCGGATCTTTGTGAACGCGGACGCGGAAAAGCAAGAATTGTTGTTTTTTCGCGTTCATATTGGAAGATGATGCGCTGGAAAGAATATCACAATTCAACTTCTTTTTAATCCTAGAATATGCAAAATAATGCCACAAACTGGCCAAAAAATCAAGGTCTGTCCGGATCTGAAGACCTTGACATCAAAAATACTTGACAGTGGATAACTTTTTGGGTACTCTGGTGTAGACAAATGTATGTCTTTACCTTCAATTATCCGTCTTTCCGTATCCGAGGCCGCCAGACTTTTCGGTGTGAGTCAAAAAACCATCCGACGAGCAATCGCCGAACAGCAGGTTGTTTATATCGTAGTTCAAGGACGCTATAAAATCACCTTTGAATCCCTGCTTCGGTGGTCGCAAAACACCACGACGGCCAGACACAAACGCGATCTCCAGGGCATCGGTCAGTTCGTGAACCAATGGCGTATCAGAAACAAAATGTTCTCTCCGAATCCGAAAAGTCTGGAGGAAACGGATAACACAGGAATTTAGGGCGTTAGGAATTTAGGGCGTTATCAAAAATTTCTGCCGATGGCAGAAATTTTTGCTTACACCTTAAATTTCGCTTCCTTCAAGTCCGGAATAAAATGCAATGCTTCGTACAAATACGATGTCTGTTCCCCGATGTCGCGCCAATCAAAGTGGCGCGCGACAAACGTGCGAGCCTCGCGTCCGACCGCCTCAACCTGCTCCGGATGCTCGATCAACATCGCCATCTTTTCTTTCATATCTGTTATATCACCTGCCTTGAATTGAATACCCTGCTCGCCGGAAAGTTCGCCGTTTTCAGGAATATCCGAAGCAAGCACGCACTTGCCGTAACTCATGGCCTCGAGCATAGAAATTGGAAGCCCCTCGGATTCGGAAGGATGGACCACGGCGTATGATCCGGCATACAGCGCGTGAAGCGGATCGCCGACCTGAAGCCCGGTCATCACAATGGTCGAATCCGTCTTGGCAATCTCCTGTAATTCACGGACATACGCATCCGTAAACGCGCTCCCGCCAACAATCGCGAGCTTTAAATTCTTCATCAATTCCGGGCGTTCGACACGAAGCTCTTTCCACGCTTGCATCAGCTTGTGAGCGCCTTTGTGCTTCACGAGCCGCGCGCACATCATCAGATATTTTCCTTCCGCAAGGCCGAGCGCTTCGATATGTTTCAGATCAACCGGCTCAAGCGGAATGTGTGTTCCGTTCGGAATGTACACAGCTTCGGCACCATAAGACAAATGACAGTACGCGCCCAGAGTTTTAGAAACAGCAATAGTCGTATCCGGAATATGACACGCTAATCGCTCGCCGAGGTGCAACATAAACCGCGCGAACATATTCCATTTCTGATGATGACGGTCAATGCAGTGAAATGTGACAACCACTTTCGCGGACGGACGCAAAAGACGCGGCAACCAGCACAAGAGCGCAGGGCCAACGCCATGGAAATGAAATACGTCCACCTTTTCCCGCGTAGCGCGCAAAATGGATGTGAATGTGTGCGTAATCGTGTCCAAATGCTTGGTGCGGATGCTTGGTGTCGCGAGGCAACGCACGCCGCGATAATCGCGAACAGGCCACGCATACCACGAACGACAAAACACCAGGACCTCGTGGCCCCATTTGACAAGTTCGGCTGAAAGCTCCTCCACATGGCGTTCTATGCCGCCGGCGCGAGCCGGGATTCCTTTTTGTCCGATCATGGCAATCTTCATAGGTGTGTCCTTGGTATTTTGAGGAACCGCATATCTTAGTGAAAAAAGTCTTTTTTGTCAAGTAAAAAACCCCGAGTTTTCCACAGGGTTTTTTTGGCTCAATAAACACAAAAAACTCCACTTTGAACATTCCTAAACTTCTCCCTCGCCTACAAGCTCTTCATAAATATCTTTTAACCGATTCCAATGACGATTGGAATGAAAACGCGTTTCCGCGGCCAATCGCGCGTTTTCCGCCAAAAACAAACGCTCGTCTTCGTCTTCGAAAAGACGGGCAACGGCCTCCCGCCATCCACGCTCATCAAGCGGCTTCACAAGCAATCCCGTGTGACGATCTTCGAGAACTTCGGAAACCCCGCCGACATTGCTCGCGATAACCGGCTTTCCATACGCCATCGCCTCCAAAATTACAAGCGGAAAAACTTCCTGCACGCGGGAAGGTAAAAGGAGCGCTGTTGCGCCGCGATACCATTTCTGTAAATCTTCTCCGGACTGAAACCCGAGAAACTCCACATTCGGAAGCCCGTGGGCAAAGGCGTGAAGGCGGTCTTCCTCGGGCCCGGTTCCGACAATCTTGAATGCGATATCCGGAAGCGCGCGCGCGGTTTCTAAAATGGTTTCGATTCCCTTTTCTTCCGAAAGGCGGCCGACGAAAAGAAAGTATTTTTGATGATCAAAAGACGGCGCGATTTTTTCCGTGGCGATTCCGTACGGATTTACGCGAATCTTGCGCGGAGAAAATCCGGCCTGAACCAGCTGACGCTTCATGAATTCCGACGGGGCGATGAAAAGCGAGATCGCGCGATCGTAAATCCGAAGCCAACGATGAAAACGAAACGCGGACGCTTGCGCAAAACTGGCCGCGAACGAATCTTTGTGAAACCGAGACCGCGCGGCAGAGACAATCCCGAGGCGGCGAACATCCGGCCCGCATCCATCGGCCCAGATATTATAAGAGGGAGAAATAAGATGATGGTCGTGCACGGTCATCATGACCGGAATCTTTCGCGCGCGCAACGCATCCAAAATCGAAGGCGAAAGTTGCGTGTAAATATTATGAATATGACAAAGGTCCGGACGAACATCATCAATCAAACTCCCCATACGCTTCCGCGCCTCGAAGGAATACAGCATCCGACCCAATGTTTTGAGCCCGGATATTCCAAAGCGAACATGCTCGGTTTCGACAAACGAAGGAAAATAAGGGGCGTACACGCACGAACGATTTTTCGAATGCCGCATAGCGAACGGGACGACCGTGTGGCCATGAGACTCAAGCCAATCCGAAACCTGAAACAGATACCGCTCTGCCCCTCCGCGGAGGAAATAAAATTTGTTGGCTTGGATGATTTTCACAAAATCGTGGATGATTTATTTTCCAATTCGCTCGCCTTCGGCTCGCTCCACTCGGGGAATAACATCCGCACTCCGCGAATCCAACCCTGCCACGAATCCTCCGTACAGCCACAAATAAAACGCGAGCGTGCGGATTTCGAAAGAGGTCGCGAGAAACGCGTTGAACGCAACCCCGATCATCGCGGCCGCATAACCAATGGCAAGCGCGCGCGCGAACGGATCCTTTGCCGAGCGAAACACACGGATCGAGCGACGAAACAGCGCGAGATACATCCATAAAAATAGAATCAAACCGATCGTGCCAGTTTCTCCCCAAAGCGCGAACCAGTTATTGTCAATGGATCCCTCGGTGCCAAACACGCCGAATGGCAATCCGAGCTGTTCGTACACGCGCGTGTTCCCAAGCGCGGCAACCGCTCCGCCGCCGAATTGCCCGGGTCCGAATCCAAACATTGGGGACGCGGGAACAACCGTAAGCGGCGTCTGCGCCATCCAAAATAAACGACCAAGACCGTAATATTCCCCGCGCCACCGCGCGTAACTGAATGTTTCATAAAATCGTTCGGCTAATGTCTGCCCTCTCGCCTCGGTGATGTTGCGAACGTTCAATCCGCTCACGCTGACATACAGCGTGAATGCGATAACGGCCGCGCCGAAGGCCCATGCGACTCGCCGATCCCGGAATGCCCACAAAGACACGAACAAAAATCCGATTAAAAACGCGAACCACGAAGATCTGGAATAGGTAAAAATCAATGCAGCGATGCCGATCAAAAAAAGCGCAAATAAGGCGCGTCTGTGTTTGCGAAAAAAAGATGGATACAAAAATCCGGTGACAAGCAGAAGGAAAAAATACAAAAATCCGCCGAGACGATCGTAACGCCCGAGGGTGCCGAACACGCGCGACCCGGGCTCCCAAAATTGTTCCACGGCCGCGGAAACAGTGATGTCTCTGACAGTGTATGTTTCAGAAGGAAGCAAAAAACGATCAAGCGGTTCGCCTACCGCGCGTTGTGCGATTCCGAGCAGTGATTGAAAAATTACAACGCAAAATAACATAATCGTGAGCGACTGTATGTACGCGCGCGGCGGACGAAGATAATACGCGACAAAGAAAATAAGAATGAACCGCAAAATTTGTCTCGCACCGAGAATTGCGATTGCTGGAGGGACGGTATTTATGATGGCCGAGGCAACAAGCGCGATCAAAAATAAAATGAACGGGAGGTCAATCAGAGAGTGACGTGGCTTGATGGATCCGGCGGCCATCTTAATCAGAACAACCGCGGCAAGCAGATAAATTAGGCCTTCGGAAGCGTAGCGCAGAAAAACAAACAACTCTGACGGACTGTATTTCAAGATGACTGTTTCAAACGGCAGATAAACCGCGAGAAACATCAAAACCCAAAATGGACGACGGATGGCAAGCACGACAAACGCGAGTGTCCCAAGAGCCGCCGCGAGAAAAAGAGGAGAAAAAAAGGTCTGAAAGACAATAAGGAAACCGGCAAACACAAATAGACCGGCGGTTACGGCTGTGATGTGCACTTCAGCTCTTGTGTACACCGCGCGGAAATCAAGCATATGAGGATATTGTAACACGGAGGGAGTTAGGGTGTTAGGGAGTTAAAGAAAATACGAAAGCCTAAATCCCTAAAGCCTAGAGCCTAAAGCCTAATAAAAAACTACCCCGAGAGAAGCGACCCGTTCCCGAAGGATTGGATCGCTCACTCTCGAGGCGAAGAAAAGAGCTACAGTGTGCCGGCTCCGACCACTCCGGTCTGAGTCACCTGCACGCGGAGCAAATAGTTGTCCCATGTTTGACCTGTGGGACGCGGCTGTCTGGCGCAGAACGTACGCGCCGTGGCAGTACCGGAACGACACAGGTCGTCGTTTTCCCACCACCGAACGACTGCCGAAATGTCCGGAATGGTCTGGCTCGCGCCGTTCACCGAGCTCACGAGCGTGAACTCGTAGAACCCGGGCGGCCACTTCACGAGGTCTGTGAAGTCGAGCGTGAACGCGCCGCTCGCGGGCGTGACAGAGTTCCTCGCGCGGAACGTCCAGTCAATTGTTCCATTGTCCGTGCCGACAATGAACGCCAGAGCAGACATGAACGGTTCGGAGATCATGCCGGTCGCGGAAAGAACGATCGAACGACCCTGGATGTATACGTACGAGCTCCATGCGTCCGGAGGCGTTCCTGCATCCGCAGGCGAACCAGCATCGGTAATCGAGCCTGCACCTGCATCGGCGAGAACTCCGGCATCTACGATTGTACCCGCGTCGGAAACCGTACCTGCATCCACGAGATCCCCTGCGTCCGCGAGCGAAGAGCCCGCATCCACCGAGAACCCCGCATCCTCCAAAACGCCAGCGTCCACCGGACCAGCGTCTGTCAGAGTCCCTGCGTCCACGACCGGAGGAGATCCTGCATCGCCGACTGGCGCTCCGGCATCTGCGGACGAACCGGCATCTTCCGAAACACCGGCATCGCTCTGCGAAGAACCTGCGTCGGCAACGACACATCCGGTATGAATGGACGTGTTCGTGTCGTCGCAATCGCCGCTGACTTTCGAATAGCCGATGACGACAGAGGCGCATGCCTCGACGAACTGGTCGTCGCGGCCATATCCGTCCGCATCCGCATCGCGATACCATCGCGTGCGGTTTGCGACCGGACAAGGATCACCTGCATCTGGCGAACTCGCGCCGGCATCCTCCGGACCAGCATCCACGACAGAAATTGGTCCGGCATCGCTCGCGCTTCCGGCATCCGCAGGCGTGAATCCCACATCCGCCAGACCCGCGTCCGCACAAACTCCGCACACGCCGGCATCGCTCGAATCGAGCGGACCGGCATCCGGCGCCTGGGACTGCTCGCACGCGAGATCCTCGATGCGGTTGCAGTCTTCACGACGACCGTTTCCGCAGATTTCTGTCGCACCTGGGTATACCGATGCGAGTCCGTCATCGCAGTCGTCGCAAACCAGTGTGTAGCCAGCCGGAACGCCGCAGATCGTGGCGACCGTATTCGGGTCGCCGCGGCCGTCCCGATCGTGGTCATAGCACCACGATCGACAGGCCTCGGGCGGCTGACCATCGTCCGGCGCGTCGAACACGGCAGGACCTCCAATGTTGTCGCCGCAAGAAACGAAGAAAAGTGTGAAGGCCGACATTGCGAACTTGCGCGTCATTTTCGTTCTCCTCCCGCTTTTTAGCGGAAAATGGGGTGATTTCGTTTGTTTGTTTTGTTCCGAATTGTGAAAGGATTGTTCCAAGTTTCGAAAGGAACGGTTCAGTATAGCAAAATGGTGAAAAAAGTCAATATCAGCCTATTCGAATGGCTAAAATTAGGCAAATCTGTCATTGCGATCCGCCACAGGCGGAGAAGCAATCTCAATCTAGGTGTTTATTCCGGATGAGATCGGTGTTTGACGGGCAATACCGTTCACGACCCCAAGCATCCCGAGAAAAAGCATAAGCGAGCTCCCACCATAACTCACGAGCGGCAAACCGATGCCGGTAACCGGCAACAAACCCATATTCATCCCGACATTCACAAAAACTTGCAAAAAAAACGCCGCGCCGCATCCGATCACCAAAAAGGTCGCGAACTCATCTTGCGTGCGACGAGCCAGTCCTAGCAGACGAATAAAAAGAAAAAGGAATGCTCCGAGCACGCACAAGACTCCGACCAATCCAAGCTCCTCGGCAATCACGGCAAAAATAAAATCCGTCTGACTTTCCGGAAGAAATTTAAGCTGACTTTGAGATCCAAATCCCAATCCGCGTCCGAACCATCCTCCGGAACCGACGGCAATGACCGCCTGTGTGACATTATACCCGCGGCCAAGCGGATCGAGCGAGGGTTGGAGAAACGTAAGGATGCGATCACGCTGATAGGCCACGAACAAAAAAGACCAAGCAACCCACACCAACAGCGCCAAGCCGGATAGCATTAAAAAAAGATGACGCTTCGGAATGCCGACAAACAAAATAAAAACTCCCCAGGTGCCACAAAATAACAACACGGATCCGAGATCAGGCTGAAGCAAGGTGAGCCCGACAGGAACCGAAAGGATCAATCCGCTTTCCGCTAACTCGCGCCATCCGAACAAACGCCGCGCGCGCCGGCTGAAATACGATGCCAAAGCGACAATAAGGATGAATTTCATCAACTCCACCGGCTGAAAGTTCACAAGCCAGACCGAGAACCAGCCGGTCGTTCCGCGAATCGTCTCTCCAAAAAACAGTACGAACAAAAGCAAGAAATTTCCGATCGTATACAAAACCAACGCGTAATTCCGGAACAGACGATAATTAAAAACAGAAGCGCTAATGAATAAAACTGTTCCGACAAGGAGCGCGGACGCCTGTTTTTTGACATTCAAAAAATCGGACGCTGGCTGTGAAAGTGCGACCGAATAAATGGCAGAGAGTCCGAACAAGACCAACACAAACACGGCCGCTATCAGCAGTCCATCCCCCTGCTTCATCCGTAAAAACATCCGCCGCAGAAACATATTCCTTTCATCTCCCAAACACACGATTCCGTGTATCAAGACTTGACTCCCCTTGAAGCGGTTTATACGCCGCCAAGTCGAAAACATTAAGAGATGGAATTATCTGCGTTTCCCCGACAGCCGGCAGAGCCCCGAACCAGTTTACTTCCACGGCTCTGGATTCTCCCGCATCCAATGACGGCAGTAAAATGCGGTTCATTCCAACAACCGATGAGCCGCGACGAAGCATAACCAAAAACTCCGGATCATAATAACTGAACGCGGAACGGTTCGTTACGGTAAAAGATGTCCGGCCGATCGTTTGTTTGTTGATCGAGACATCCGTCGAAAATCTGATATCTTTAATTTCAAAATCAAAACGATTCGCGATCCAATTTGCGTAATCGCCTGTCGTATGGCGATTCACGCGCCGCCAAACGAGATTCTCGATCTGAATGACCACATCCGACCCTGGCAATGTTTCGGACGCGACTCCCAACACAGCCAAAGGTTTTTCCTCGCCGGGCAACAAAAAACCGGGGAGCGGCGGCGTGGCTGATTCTCCGTATCGAAAACGATACGTAAACTGTGCATACCAATCTGCGTTCGAATTGCGCGCGAAAGCAAAAATATCATGCCGCCCGTTTCCGGTTGACAGGACTTCTTCATCCCCGATTTCAAATGGAAGCGCGGCGCGGGCGAGCGAATAGGCCCGCATATCTCCCTGCCCGAACGCGGCCATTCCTGCTACGGCTCTCTGTTCCGCGCCGTAGCTCACGAGAAAACTGTCAACAAACGTCCACAATACAAACCCGCCGAGCGCGATATCAAACGCAAGCAACATCCCTATCCCAATTTTTTTCAACTGTTCCCGATGGTTCACCCACCACAAAGAAAAACGGTAAAACCACTGATACTCGTGATCTTCCGGCTGAAGAAGAATATCTGGCATAGCAGGGATAGTATATCATAAATTGAAAGCCAAAAAATTTTCCTTGAATTCCTTCCGTAAAGATGCTATCCTGTCGCCATCTATGTCAAAAAAATCCTCTTCGGAATACAGCGCGAAACAAATCACGGTCTTGGAAGGCCTGGAACCTGTCCGCAAGCGGCCCGGCATGTATATCGGATCAACAGGACCGTCCGGATTGCACCATCTGATCTGGGAAGTGATGGACAACTCGTTTGACGAGGCCATGGCCGGATATGGAAACGAAATTACGCTCCGCCTGCTTCCGGACTCAATGGTTTCGGTCGAAGATCACGGCCGCGGCATTCCGGTCGAACCGCATCCGCAATTCAAAGTCTCGGCTCTCGAACTCGTGCTCACCAAACTCCACGCCGGAGGAAAATTCGGAGGTGGAGGATACAAAGTTTCCGGCGGATTGCATGGGGTCGGCGTTTCGGTCGTGAACGCGCTTTCGGATTATTTGCGCGCCGAAGTGAAACGCGACGGAAAACTTTGGATGCAGGAATACTCCTGCGGAAAACCGAAAACAAAAGTGAAATCCATCGGCGCGGCGCGCGGCACGGGAACGACCATTATTTTTCATCCGGACAAAACCATTTTTGAAACACTGGGATTCGACTGGAAGACGATCCTTGACCACTTGCGCCAGCAGGCGTACTTGCAAAAAGGATTGCGGCTGAATCTGATTGATGAACGCGAAAAAGATAAGGCGATTTCCTATTCGTTTTATTTCGAAGGCGGAGTCGCGTCCTATGTGAGCCACATCAATCATGGCAAGACTCCGAAACATTCGAATATCTTTTACGTTTCCAAACATGACGACGCGACAAACATGGATGTTGAGGTTGCGTTGCAATACACCGAGGAGTATCACGAGTCCATTTTCTGCTTTGCAAACAACATCACGAATCCGGAGGGCGGCATGCACTTGGTCGGATTCCGCTCCGCGCTCACGCGCGAACTGAACAACTACGCGCGCGGCAAAGGATTCATCAAAGAAAAGGATACGAACCTCACGGGCGAGGATGTCCGCGAAGGATTGAGTGCTGTGATCAGCGTCAAGATCGAAGAACCGCAGTTCGAAGGACAGACAAAAGCGAAGTTGGGGAATACGGAAGCGCGCACGGCGGTGGAAACCGTGTTCGGCGAAGGATTCAAAATTTATCTCGAAGAGCACCCGCGAGATGCCGAGGCGATTATCGGCAAGTGCGTGCTCGCGGCGCAAGCGCGCGCCGCGGCCCGCGCGGCGCGCGAAACCGTTTTGCGCAAAGGCGCGCTTGATGGTCTCACGTTGCCGGGAAAACTCGCGGACTGTTCCTCGAAAGACCCTGGACAATCCGAATTATATTTGGTGGAGGGAGACTCTGCCGGAGGGAGCGCAAAACAAGGACGCAACCGCGAGTACCAAGCCATCCTGCCGCTCCGTGGAAAAATTCTGAACGTGGAGCGGGCGCGACTCGACAAGATGCTTGCCAACAACGAATTAAAATCGCTTGTGATCGCGCTCGGCACGAACATCGGCGAGATGTTCACGATCGCGGATCTCCGCTACGACCGCGTTGTCATAATGACGGACGCGGATGTGGATGGCGCACACATTCGCACTCTGCTTCTCACGCTGTTTTATCGCTACTTTCCGGAGCTTATTAAACAAGGGCACATTTATATTGCCCAGCCGCCGCTTTACCGCATCCAGATCGGAAAAGAAGCGCGATACGTTTATTCGGATAAAGAAAAAGAATCCACGATCGCGGAAATGCTGAAGGACGCGTCGGATCGGAAAAAAGAAAAAACGGAGAAGATCGAGGCGGTTGCTGAAGGGGAATCCGAAACCGGAAACGAACCGATGATGATTGGCGGGATCAAGGTGAACATCCAGCGCTACAAAGGTCTTGGAGAGATGAATCCGGAACAACTTTGGGAAACGACCATGAATCCGGAAACGCGGCTAATGAAGCGCGTGACGATCGAGGACGCGGAAAAGGCGGATGAGATTTTCGACATTCTGATGGGATCCGAGGTCGCGCCGCGCAAGCGCTTCATCCAAACCCATGCCAAGGCCGTGCAGAACCTCGACATCTAGAAAAAAACTCCGGGCCGCGCGCTCGGAGTTTTACGTAAGGAGAGCGAGCAAATCTGTTGCTCGTTTTTTCATAGTCTTGAGATCTGTATTTGTATCGAGCAGGTGAATCTCGGTGCCGCAATGCTCGAACAGTGTACGAAACCAGTTGCTCAAAAACCGTTCCTGCACGCGCATGAGGTATGCGAGATCTCCGAACACGCCACGCGATTCGTCGCCGCGACCTTTCAACCGTGCGACAGCTATCTCCGGAGGGAGATTCGTTATGATGAATCGTACGCCTTGCTGTCATCGCGAGAAAGCTCGTTCCGGATGGCCGCGCCGATCCACCGGCGCGTCGGTTCGTAAGTGACGTAGACATCGAAATCACGAACCTCCTCAAAACGGGGAGGGTGCGTTTCTGTCAATTCCCATCTTGACAGTTCGAACACGCGCTTTCCTTCTGTACGCATGGCTTCGGCTTTTGCGCGGATAATCGTTGACTTTCCGCTTCCGGCGATCCCGTCAAAGACGATCAGTTTTCCGTTCATGGGTTTCTCCTTTTTGCCCAAAAACAAGTGCAGAGGTCTCTGTAATTTATCCGCGTGTATCCTTTACGTCAATCGGTTTATCAACAGCCCTTGCATTTTTTTAGAGGCCCTACTATACTAAGCAACATAAGCCCCTCGAAGGGGTTTTAAAATAGCTTATGACCGAAGGAACAACACAACAGAATCCACTCGCCCGTGCCATCCGATACTTTCAAGAAGCGAAAGAAGAGCTGAAAAAAGTAACCTGGCCTTCAAAGGAAACCGCGATCCGCTATTCCGCTTACGTCATCGGAATCAGCGTCGCGGTCGCGGCGCTCATCGGTGTGCTTGATTGGATTTTCACGCTCGGGCTTGAAAAATTCATCGCCTGGCTTCAATAATTTTTAGGAGGACGTATGCCAAAACAAATAGCCAAACATGGCCGGCGCTGGTACGCGATTCACACCTACTCCGGATACGAGGAGAATGTCGCGTCCAACCTACGCCAGCGCATCGAAACAATGGACATGGAGGAAAAAATCTTCAATGTCCTTGTTCCGAAAGAGAAAAAAATCAAAATTAAAAACGGCAAGCGCAAAGTCTCCGAAGAAAAAATCTTCCCCGGGTATGTGCTGGTCGAGATGGTCGTGACGGACGACTCGTGGTATGTGGTGCGCAATACACCGAATGTAACCGGATTCATCGGCACCGGAACAACACCGACTCCGATTTCTCAAGAGGAGATTGATGTGCTTCTCAAGCGCATGAATGTCGAGGAACCTGAATTCATGGTTGACATCGAACCAGGCACGCCGGTTACGATTTCGGACGGCCCGTTCAAAAACTTCGAGGGGAAGGTGTCGGAAATCGACCGCGAACGCGGAAAAGTCAAAGTGTTCGTATCCATGTTCGGACGCGAGACGCCGGTCGAGCTCGATTTCCTGCAGGTGAAAAAAATATAATTCCTGCGCTTCCCGTCTCGTTTTTTGGAAGAACTCCTCGGAGGCATTGGCAGCTTGGTCTCCGCCGAAGGCGGAGTGCCAATGCCGAGAGAAGGGGCGGGCTCCGGCCGCAGGAGCCGGAGAACCGCCGGTTCTGACAAAAAACTAGACGGGAAGCGCAAAACAATAATTCACATAGTCCTGGTCGCCTCGGCCAATGGTGGAAGAATCCAGTCAAAAAAATGCTATGGCAAAGAAACTCGTCACACAAATCAAGCTCCAAATTCCGGGAGGCGCAGCCACACCGGCTCCGCCGGTCGGCCCGGCGCTCGGTCAGCACGGCTTAAACATCGCGGAATTCGTCAAAAAATTCAACGATGCGACCAAAGACCGCCGCGGCGAGATCGTGCCGATCATCATCAGTGTGTTCGACGATCGAAGTTACACGTTCATTACAAAAGTCGCTCCGGCCTCCGAGCTTATCAAAAAGGCGATCGGGATCGAGAAAGGATCCGGCAAGCCACTCACAGAAAAAGTCGGAACAATCACAAAAGCCCAGCTCCGCGAAGTGGCGGAAAAAAAGATGCCGGACTTAAACACAACCGACATTGAACAAGCCATGAAAATTATGGCTGGCACGGCCCGCCAGATGGGAGTGGATGTCAAGGAATAATCACTCATCACAATCCTATGACCAAAGGAGGTTCAATCATTCTCCGCATTTACTTCGCTCTCGTGACGTTCGTGACCCTCATGATGCTCATCTTCTCGGTTTCGGACTTGCTTAACATCGGGCTCCGAACGTACGTCTTCAAGGGAGCCGACGCGCCGGAGTATGCGACCTATTGCGCAGATCCTGCAGAGCCGCGCGCAAAACCGATTCCAGACGGAGACGTGTCGGTGAATTGCAAGATTCAAGAAGAGCGCGATCGTAAAGCGGCT
The DNA here is from genome assembly GCA_964588505.1 of uncultured Gammaproteobacteria bacterium. GTDB lineage: Bacteria > Patescibacteriota > Patescibacteriia > UBA9934 > GWF2-40-263 > CAZPPQ01. The sequence continues at coordinate 18,996 of CAZPPQ010000002.1, forward strand.
GATACGCGGAAACAACAGAATGCGGTCCGTGATATCGCGATGATCATCGTGAGCGCTCCGCTGTTCTGGCTCCACTGGCGCGTCGTGTACCGCGACTGGACCGAAGCCAAAGACGACAAAGAAAAAACAAAAGTTTAATTTCATTATTCATTTCTTTCGTGGGAGCCCGGCCGTTCGAGAAAGGCGGGGCGCCATCACCACAAAAAATTTATGTTAGGCAAACGCTTTCAGGAGGCAAAAAAACTCGTTGACAATAAAAAGCTTTATCCGGTCGAAGAGGCGGCGGCGCTCATCAAGAAAACGGCCACGGCCAAATTCGACGAAGCGATTGAGATTCATCTGCGCCTTGGGATTGATACAGCAAAGAGCGATCAACAAGTGCGCGGCACCATTTCCCTTCCGCATGGAACCGGAAAATCAAAACGCGTCGCCGCGTTTGTCGAAGCTGCAAAAGAAGCCGAGGCAAAAGCCGCCGGAGCCGATATGGTCGGCGGTGAAGAACTGATCAATGAGATCGGCCAGAAAAACGTGATTGATTTTGACGTCGCGGTCGCGACTCCGGCCATGATGCCGAAACTGGCGAAACTCGCGAAATTCCTCGGTCCGAAAGGCCTTATGCCTAATCCAAAAACCGACACGGTTGGCCCGAATGTAACTAAGATGGTTACCGAGCAGAAGGCCGGCAAATTGAGCTTCAAAAACGACGTGACCTGCAACATCCACCAAACCGTCGGCCGCGCCTCATTCTCGGAAATACAAATCAAAGAGAACGCAAACGCATTCATTGAAGCCGTTAAAAAACTGAAACCGTCTTCATCCAAAGGGATTTATATCCTCTCCGCGACGCTCGTTTCCACCATGGGCCCGGCCATCCATCTTGAAGTCGCACAGCAGTAAAGAAAAAACACCCTCGGCGCGAGGGTGTTTTGGTTAAAAAAACCGCACCTGTTTAGGTGCGGGAAGGCGCTAAGTCACGCGCCTGAATCAAGAAGTCGACAAGTTCAGAGTCGTGTGGAAACAACTGTTTCCTCATCTCCTCTTCTGTCAGCCCCTCGAGCTCGTGGCTCAAGTAGTGCAACCACGGGTCATCTTCAGGTTTCCGAAGCTCATAACACTGGTGCCAGAAGTCCGGCACAACGAGCGGCGGCGGGTTGAGATAGATCCGTCTTTTGTAGTCATGAACCGCAACCTTGATGTCATTTCTTGGAATTCCCTTGTTCATAATGATGCCTACAAGGTGGCTGATCGTGAGACCGCGATCGTACACATCGTCTAGGAAAAGAACTCTGTCTCCACAGCGCAAGTGATCGGGATGATAGGTCCAGCCCTCGACACGAACCTCTTCTCGTTCCCCAATGCCTGTGTAGGAACGGGCTGTCACGGCCGCGAAGAGAATACGGCGAAGTTCCGGGTGCTCCGCCCGCACCCACTTGAAAAATTCGCTGATCGGATTTCCTGTATTGGCCCCTCCGCGAAGGACGATGTAAATCACATCAGGATAGAATCCGCTGGCATAAATTTGAGCGCCCAATCGAAAAGAATTGTTACGCATCGTCTCGGGACTGATGAACACTTTGTGCATTTGGTCCTCCAAACCACGCGAGGTGGTTTCGACACTTTAGACGATCTTCATAAGGTGTACAAGTCCGGCCTTATGCCTTAGGATAATCGGCATATGTCTGTCCTTACGCGCTTTGCGATTCAAAAAATCATCAAAGATGGTGGGATTGTTTTTGATCCGCCGCTCGATGCCTTTCAACTCCAGCCGCATGCCGTGGATTTGCGCCTTGGTTATAAATTTCTCATCCCGCGCAACTGGACCATTGATGATCGAGGCCGCCGCGCAATCAGCATTTCGATTGATCATCCGGAAGCTTATCAAGGCCAATTCGATGAAGTTGTGTTAAAGCATGGCCAATACTTCGAGCTCCTCCCGAACGAATTCGTGATTGGCACATCGCTTGAATATGTCGAGATGAACGCGCCAAACTTGATGGCCCTGCTCTTTCCGAGAACATCCACAAACCGGCGCGGTATTGATCTCTCTCTTTCCGGCATCATAGACGCCGGATACAAGGGGCGGCTTATCTTTCCGATGAAAAATGAGGCTGGCAATCAGGTGCTGCGCATCTACCCGGGCGAACGCGTCTGCCAGATCATTTTCGAAGAACTCTCTTCTCCGCTCACGAAAGAAGAAACAACTCAACATGGAGTCGCCCCGGCAAAATACAGCGGCCTTGAAACGAATGGGTTTAAGCTCGATAAAGACGAAGAAAGACAAATTCTGATCAAGGGACAAATTGAAGAACTGAAAAAACGGTTCGGGATCTAAAAAAGGCCGAGGCGTTTGCGGACTTCGTCAGGATAATCCGCCAGTGTTTCGCGATACACGTTTTCACGGCTGAAAAGCTCGTGAGCGTTTTCGACGAGATACGCGTCGCTGATTCCGGCATCTATCAACACATTCCAGCACGGCTCACACATCCACCAGTGGCCATACATATACACATCCGCGCCTTCGGTCGGAATATTTGCTTCGCGCGCGACTTTCATCAACATGGGTTCCGAATGTCCTTCCGCATCGTGCAAATGACAAAGATCATAACCTTCGCCGGTTTTGCATCCGGCCAAAATACGCGGGCACAGATGTTTTTGCGGTTTCTGATTAAACCCGTTCCCTGCGCGCGCGATCACTTCGCCGCCGCGCGCTAAAACAATTCCAACCGGAAACAGCGAATCGCCTGCGCATTCCGCGCGCGCTTTCGCGGCCGCCTGCATACACGGATGGTCTGCCGGAACAAATTTGAACGCGTAACCATGAGGGAGATAGGGATATCGCACCATAGGTTCAATAGGACCTATTTTTTTACTCGATAATGCAGTAAAACTGCCTGCATTCCGAGTTGGGACATTTCGACAAACTCCAAATTCACGCGCCCAAAATCTTTTGTGAGGGGGAGACCATTTCCGAACAGATACGGCTCGATGGTCACAAAAATCTCATCAACGAGTCCGCCTGCCAAAAATTGGCTGTACACTGATGCACCACCGCACACGGCTAAACTAACAACACCTTCTCGGTTCAGCCGATCCACAAGTTGGGCCGGCGACTCGGTCGTGAATTCGACCCCTTCAAGAGTCGGATTCTCTTCGCCGGGAAACGACAGCACAAATATCTTACGATCCTTGAGCGGCTTACCGATGGTCTGAAATGTCTTTCGCCCCATCACGATGATACCGATCTCTTTTGTCTTTTTCACGAAAAATTGCAGATCCTCTTTTGAAGTCCACACCAAAGAACTCTGTGCGGCAGATTCGGCGATCTTTCCATCAAGAGAAGTGGCGACGATCAGGAAAACAATCATAGACGCGGTCTATAGCTTATAGGTTATTGGAAAAATTGGCGGTCTTTAACTCCTATAAGCTATCACCTATAACCTATAAGCTATCGTTAATACACATTCACCGTAATCGGAATATCTTTGATTGAATCCATTGGTTGATACTGCGATTTAAGCTGATCAAACAGCTCTTGCACAAGAGCCGCGTCCCCATTCACGGCCCTGTCATAACTCCCGGGCGGCACGACGAGCTTGATTGGAAGATGCTCGTTCGCGCGCGCGATAATTTCGCGCGCCGCGTTAAAATGATTATCGTAAATGTGCGCATTGCTGATGGAGTGCGTGTAAATGCCGGGCCGGACTCCAAGCCGTTCGGCAAGGATGCTTTGCAGGAGCGCGAATCCGGCCGCATCGTGCGGACATCCGAGCACCATATCATTGCTCCGAATGATATTGTGCAGGTGCAGTCTTCCTCCCGCGATATTCACGGTAAACGAATACGGACACGGTAAATTTTTCTTCGCATCCGCGCGCAATCCGTCGTCAGCCGGATCCCACGTAATGATCACACCGTGACGCGAAGACGGATTTTGCGCGAGATGATCCATGAGCATTTCGATCTGGTTGCGCCCGAAATGTTTGCGCCAACGATACCCATACGCGGCCTTGATCATCCCATCCTCCTCTCGAAACGAATCCCACACCGGAGTGAACTGCCGGAGCCATGTCGGATCATTCGACCCCTGCAAAAACCAAAGCTGTTCCGCGATAAAAAGTTTGAGTGGAATTTTTCGCAGGGTAAGAAGCGGAAAACTTTCTTCCGTATCCACGCGCAATGTTACGCCCGGCAACATGCGCGGCGTGCGCCCGGACCACGGATTCGGCTGATCAATACCGTGTTCGAGGATGTCGCGAATTGCTGTTTGGTATTGCGCATCAAAGGGAGTCATACGGAAGTCATCTTAACCGAACCACGAGTCTGTTCCTAGTGGATAACTTTCTCTACAAAATTTCTCCATTTTTGCTATACTATTGTTATGTCCTCTGGACGTTTTATTGTCGTGGATGGCATTGCCGGAAGCGGCAAGACTTCCATTCTTGATGCGGCCTCGGTGTGGGCAAAAACTTGCAACCACCGAATTTTCGATTTACGGACTTGGGAGGAGGAGCGTGGAACAGCTCCGCGCTTCGAGGATGTGCCGAATCACGACGTGTATTTTACGTATGAACCGACGCGTGTTTGGATCGGCGCGGCCATCCGGCACGAACTTTCCCGCAAAGACACGCCGTACGATGGGAAGACGCTTGCACACGTTTTTGCCGCTGATCGTCTCATTGCCTATCGGCGCCTCGTCATTCCGGCGCTCGAAGCCGGAAAAATCGTGATTCAAGATCGAAGCGTCTCCACATCAATTGTCTATCAGCCGATCATGCCGGACGGATATTCGCTTGAGGAACTCCTCGCGCTTCCGGGCAACGCGCTCGCCATGCAATATCCGCCGAACCATTTGATTCTCACGCGTCTGCCGCCGGAAATGGCCGTTGATAGACTCGGGGGGCGACAAGAGGAATCACGAGGAGTGTTCGCCGAGCTCGAGTATCTAAAACGCGTTCAAGCAAGATTTGAAAGCGATTGGTTCCGCAAATTGTACGAGTCGCGTGGCACACGAATTCACTTTCTCGACACGAGCGTTGAAAAGGAACGGATGATCATGAACGCAAAAACCATCATTGATCACATTTTAACGACTTGTTAGCAACCTATGTCAAAACTCATCTCAATCGGTTCCTTAATTGATCTCACTTGGGATCGGTTCCGCGCGTCATTGCCGGATTATGTCAGTCTCGCGAGCGTGATACTCATTGCCGCTCTCATTCAATTAGTCGGTTTGATTTTGTTTCCGCTCGCAAGCGAACTTCTGTCGGCAAATCCGATAAGCGGATCAGAGACTGCCGGCGTTGTCATATATGCTTTCGGCAGTCTCGTCGCCGCTTTTCTCGGATTCGCGGTCTATGTCGGCGTCGTGCGCCTGACGAACCGCCCGACGATACAATCGTTTTCTCTCGCGGAAGCCTTGGAAGAAAACAAAAAATATTTTGTCCGGTCTTTTGTCGCCGCGGTCCTGTTTGGACTTCTGATTGTCGCCGCATTCGCCATCGGTCTTGTGCCGTCATCGCTTTTCGTCCTTCTCTCTCCTTTCATTTCATCTCCGATCATTCTCGCGATTTTGGATCTTTTGTTGATCGTTTTCATCCTGGGAAGTTATCTCATGGTTCTCATCTGGTCCGTAGAATACTACTTTGCTCCTTACAGCGCGCTCCTCGACAAAAAAATCGGCAAAGACGCCCTCAAACACAGCCGATCTTTAGTCCGCGGACGCTTCTGGTCCGTATTCTTACGTCTCACGATCCCAAAATTGGTCTTTGCTCTGTTTGCCGTCCTTATCCTCACAGTTTTATATTATGTCGCTCTGCTCTTTATCAATATCTTTGCGGGATTAAGCGTGGATCTCCGCATCCGTCTCTTCTCGATTGTAAAAACCATTTTTCCGATGATTGTCGCGGTGTTTATAAGTCCGCTTCTCATCATCGCGGATACCATGCTTTACAAGAGCTTGACCGAGCGCTAACCCTGACGAGAGACCTCTGATATCTCTATGCCGCCACTATCTGATCTCTTCCGTGCCACTTTCAGATTCTACCGCGCGTATGCGCCGATTCTCGGCGGCTATCTCGCTTGGCTTCTCATTCCATATACCTGTTTAACTCTTTTTCAATTTGTTCCGGATGGAATTGTAAAAAACATCGGCAAGGCTGTTTTTGAGTTCGCGGCAGGAATAATGGGAATCTGGATTTTTATTTTTCTCTCGCAACTCATCCATGAGTTGATCCATAATCGAGAAACCGATCCGGTCATCTTGCGCAAACAGACGCGCAACCTTTTTGTGCCAGTCATTGCCGTCGGATTTTTGTATGCGCTCATTGTCTTTGGGGGCATCGCGCTTCTTATCATTCCGGGCATTCTTTTTTTTGTGTGGTTCGCTCTTGCCCAGCTTGCTGTTATTTTGGAACGCAAGCGCGGATGGGAAGCGTTTACATTCAGCAAGTCTCTCGTCCGCGGACATTTTTTCCGCGCTGCGGCCATCATCTATACCGGACCGTTTGTCTTTTCCGCAGGATTGATGATCGCTGTTCTTGGAATCGGAGCCGTCATCTCCTCGATTGTTGGGCTTCAATTGTTTGCCGCCTCAAACGAAGCGCCGCTCTGGCTTGAGATTATTGATATTTTGATTCAATTGTTCGTTATGATTCCGCTTACGCTCATCTATTCCATTTTCGCGTACGACGTGTTAAATAGTAGGCGTTAGGGCTTTAGGCGTTAGCTCGAGCTAAAGGCTAACGGCTAAAGGCTAAAGGTTCACTATGACTCTCGAACCCATCATAGGCCTGGAGATTCACATCCAGCTCAAAACAAAAAGCAAAATGTTCTGTGCCTGCCAGGCTCATGAGGTCGCAACACCGAACACAAATATCTGCCCTGTTTGCATGGGTCATCCCGGCACGCTTCCGGTCGTGAACGCCGAGGCTGTGCGTTTTGGAATTCGCATGGGGCTTGCGCTTGAATGCAAAATCGCTGATCGGTCAAAATTCGACCGCAAGAATTATTTTTATCCGGACCTGCCGAAAGCGTATCAGATTTCCCAATACGATATGCCGATCGCGGAAAAAGGATCGATGAAAATTGAAGTTCCGAATAATCCACGCTCCCCAATTACGATCGGCATCACACGAGCTCATCTGGAAGAAGACGCGGCAAAAAATATCCATGACAAGGATGGGAAGACTTACGTGGATTTCAACCGCGGTGGTACGCCACTCATTGAAATTGTCACGGAACCGGATTTCCGCAGTCCGGAAGAGGCCAAGACATTCTTGCAAGAACTGCGTCTCATCGCGCGTTATCTCGGCATTTCTGATGCGGACATGGAAAAAGGACATTTGAGATGCGACGCCAACATTTCACTTCGTCCGATTGACGAGGACAACAATGTCATCAGCCCAAAACTCCATCCAAAAACGGAAATCAAAAATATCAACTCATTTCGACACGTGGAACGTGCGCTCTCGTACGAAATACAGCGACAAACGAAACTCTGGAACGCCGGAACCCCTCCGGCTGTTTCGACGACGCGCGGGTGGAATGATGTCAAACAAGTGACCGAGGAACAACGCACAAAAGAGGCAGCCGAGGATTATCGCTACTTTCCGGAGCCGGATTTACCGGCTTTGGATTTGCGCGAGCTGACAGAACAAAGCAAAAACGAACTTCCGGAGCTTCCTGCGCAAAAACGTCTCCGTTTTGTAAAAGAATATGCGCTGAAGTCTGGAGACGCCCGACAGATCTGCGATGATCTTGCACTTGCAAATTTTACTGAACATGTTTTTTCCGAGCTTCATGCGTGGCTCGATTCCCTCCCAGAGCTTGATCGCGCGCAAGAAGAAATTTGGACAAAAGAATGCGGGCGCGTGGGCAAGCTTGTGGCCGGATGGCTCCTATCAAAGCTCGGCGGCATCTTGGCCGAACACAAAAGTGACATCCGTATCATGCATATCAGTCCGGAAAACTTCGCGGAATTTATCACCTTACTCGCCACGAACCGGCTCTCGACCACGAACGGAATGAAAGTACTCGAAGAAATGTTTTTGACCGGAGCGGACCCATCGCATATTATGGAAGAAAAACAGCTTGGCAAGATGGATGACACATCCACGCTCGCGGACGCGATTGATCAAGTGATTGCACAGAATCCCATTGAAGCCGAACGCTATCGCGCCGGCGACAAAAAGCTCATCGCCTTTTTCATCGGCCAAGTGATGAAAACGACCGAGGGCGCGGCTGATGCGAAGGAGACAAAAAATTTGCTCGCAGTGAAGCTCGAAAATATTGGGCGTTAGGCTTTAGATGACGGGTCTATGGCGATTTTGTTTTTCAAAAACTCTTCAACGAACTTCCATACTTGCTCTGACTTTTCAATCCACTGAATCCGCTTATCGCGCTTGAACCATGTCATTTGTCGCTTGGCGTAGGCGCGTGTGTCGCGCTTCACATCCTCGATCGCGGAAGCGAGCGAGATTTTCCCTTGCAAAAAATTCGCGATCTGACGGTACCCGATACCGGTCATCGCTGTAGAAGACCCCACCTCACCTCCCCTTGGCAGGGGAGGAATCGCGACAGTTGGGATGCGCTTCGAAAACGAGCGAACTTCATCTACAAGCCCGCGCGCGATCATTTCATCCACACGATGATCAATCCGCCTGTTCAGAATTTCTTTTGAAACACTGATCCCGATTTTTAACACATCATATTTCGGCTTCCCTTTCACTTGCTGGACCGAGAATGGCTCGCTGGTCGCGCGACAAACTTCAAGCGCGCGCACGAGACGACGCTTATTGTTGCGATCAATAACCTCCGCTCCAAACGGATCAAGCTGTTTGTATTCAGCAAACAAATCGTCAAGCGGACGAGCCTCGAGTTCGGTACGAATCTCCGGATTCGGCGGAACCTTCGGAATAGAAAGATTGTCCACGACCGCATCCACCCACAAGCCAGTGCCGCCGACAAGAATCGGCACATGTCCGCGCGCGACAATCTCCTTGATGCGCGCCTCGGCATAAGTTTTGAATTGCGACACATTGTAATCCTCGTTCGGACTTACGAGATCAATTCCCCAATGCGGGATCCCTTCGACCATGTACGGTTTTTCGCGGAATAAAACAACGCGTCCTCCCCTTACTAAGGGGAGGTTGAGGTGGGGTTCGCCTGCGCCGGCAACCCCCTCTTCCTCCCCCATGGTAAGGGGGGAATCGCGCAAAGGCTTAGCCGTGCCGATATCCATCCCTCGAAAAACCAAACGCGAATCTGCGGAAATAATCTCCCCATTGACTCGTTTCGCAATTTCAATTCCGAGCGCTGTCTTTCCGGACGCTGTCGGCCCAACAATCACGATTAATTTAGGTAATGCGCTCTCCATACAAAATCCACATTTCTGGTTTAATGATTTTAACCGGAACGATCTGCCCGACCAGTTCATTCCGGCCAGGAAATGTTACGAGCTTCATCTCGCGCGAATTTCCAAAACACATGGACGGCAAATTCGGCCCGTGTGGCGGCTCGCAGCGCTCCACGAGCACACTCGCTTCTTTTCCAAGATACGCCTGATTCTTTTTGCGCACCACGCGCTCCATAACTTCCTGCAAACGATCCCAACGACGGCGTTTTTCCTCGCGCGGCACGTCATCCTTAAACGCGCGGCTCGCGGCCGTGCCGGACCGCGGCGAATAAATCGCGTTATACGAAATATCGAACCCGATCTCCTCGTACAACGAAATCGTCCGCTCAAACTGCTCTTCTGTTTCCCCGGAAAATCCGACGATCATATCTGTCCCGATCGCCATCTCCGGCCGCTTGGCGCGCACGCGATGGATGATGTCCGTGTATTCCTCGCGCGTGTATCGGCGGTTCATCCGCCGCAAGACTTCATCGTCTCCGGATTGCACGGCCAAATGCAAAAAGTTCATCTGGGCCGGAAGCGCGAGCGCGTCTATCACCTCGTCAGTCATATGCGTCGGGTACGCGGCCGTAAAATGCAAACGCTTTAATCCAGAAATCTGATTCATCTCCCAAAGCAAGGCCGCAAAATGATCTTTGTATGGATTCACCACGGAGCATGTTTCCGAATCCGGAGCTCGATAGCTGTTCACGGATTGCCCGAGCAAGGTGATCTCCACGGCTCCTTTGGCGACAAGCCCGCACGCTTCATTCAAAATTTCCTTTGCCGGACGGTTCTTCTCAAACCCGCGGGCGAACGGAACCACGCAATACGAACAAAACTTGTTGCATCCAGTCTGCACAACCACAAACGCCTGCCGCACATTCGTTCGTAAAGGATCAATCTGGAGATATGATGCCGGAGCCGCGATCTCCTGCGGAACCAAATCCGGACGAAGCTCGCGGATCCAACGCGGGAGCTGTGGCAAATCCGCAATCGGAAAGCACAAATCAACGATCGGAAGTTTTTTGCGAATCTTCCCATCATAATCGCGTCCGGCCATACATCCTGTTATCCCAATCACAATGTCAGGCTTTGCGGCCTTAAGCTTCTCAAATGCGCGGACGTGTCCATACACACGATCCTCCGCGCTCTGCCGAACCGAGCATGTATTCAAAAGAATAAAATCAGCCTCTGCCTCGTTTTCGGTCTCTGCAAATCCCAATGATTGCAAAAGCGCGGCGATGCGCTCGGAATCGCTTTTGTTCATCTGACAGCCATAGGTGACAAGACAATACATCGGAACTCTCATAGCTGGAAAAGTTTAACAGAAAAAAGGAAGATCGCCAACGCCCAAAGCCTAGAGCCTAGAGCCTAACGCCCTAACAAAAAACCGGCCAACAGATGTTAGACCGGCAGAGAATCGCGGAGAGGCTGTGAAGGAAAGGCTGGCTCTTTCGTTTTGAGAGCATTGACGACATAAACATAAAGCCGGAGGAGCGCTTGGATTTGGGACGCACTCACGTCGTCCCGCTCTACGGTATCGAGAACGCCCGGTGTGTCTGTTGCGACAAACTTCTGCCGCAGACGAAGCGCGAGGATGACGACATGGGTAATCAACAAATTTCTTACGCCCGCCTTTCGGAGCAACGCCCTCATGAGCGCGTAATACCCTGCTTTCGCAATCTCCTGTTCGAGCTTGACCGACGCGACCAAATCCAAATCGCACAGTGTTTCGAGCTCGGCCTGTTCAACCAACGTTTTGAGAAATCGCTCGGCTGTCATTGGCGAGACGTTCAACGCGGCGAAACGCCCGCTCAACACGCCAGCGAGACGCGGATGTCTTGGAAGAAAATTTTCACAGACAGTAGAAAGAACTCCGGCACAACGAGAAAAAAGTGGGGTAACTTCCGGTTCCGTACTCATGAATTCCTCCTTCCGCGTTCTGCGGCCAAGAACCATACCAGACCATTGACAGCCAGTCAAGAACCGTCGCGAACTTCTAAGACCTCTATGTCCTATGGAACCTATCTGCTATAATTAAAGACAAATCATTTCACTCATATTTTTATGCCTTCAGCCAACCCAGAACGCCGCCAGTCTCCAGAAGGAGAAAAATGGAAGCCGGAAGCGGCCAAAACTCCGGAACACGCCGAGCGCGAAGAACTGCACATTCCAGAAGTCGGAGAAACATTAAAAATTTATGATGCCTCGGGCAATGAACAGAGCGAGGTTGTTGTTGGGGCAGATAAAAAAGAAGGCATTGTCATTGTCGGCCACGAGACAAGCGGCGCGCCGCGAGTGCGCGAGATTATGCCGGGCGAATCCAATTCGCGCGAACGGGCCGAAGAAATGAATGAAAAATTGAATAAGGCTTTTGAAGCGGCCGTTGATGCGACAATCAAAGCGTTTGGATTGAAAGGAAAAGAGGCGAAAAATACCCGCGCCAAACTTGGAGAACACCGCGCGCTCATTGTCGCAAAAGCCGCGTCTATGGACGCGCCGGAAGCCGCGCTGATGGGTTCTGTTGAAGCGCTCACGCACGAAAAGAAGGAAACAAAAGAGGCTGAAAAAAAAGCGAGAATGGAACGTGGGGTGCAAGAAACTCGTCTCGAAGTTTTGTCGAAACGCGAGGAGGTCGTGCGACTGCGAGCGGAAATCCAGCAAGCGGAAAAAACGGAAAATGAAGCGGTATATAAAAAAGCGAGAAGGGCTTTTGACAAAGCGTCGAAAAGTCTCCATCTGCAGGAACGCGCGCTTGTCCAACTTGAAAGCTATCTGCGACCCGAGGAACCGAAAGAAGAAATCGTTGATGAAGTTGAGGGCACCGTCGAACTCAAACCAAAACCTGTCTATTCCGAAGGGGTCACGGATGTGGAAAATGCCATCGATTTTTCCGAAACTCGCATGCGGGATCTGGATAAGGTTCTCCAAAAAGACCCGAAAAATGTCACGGCGCTCAACGAGTGGAATTTATTGAATCATGAGCGCACAGCCGACCGTGTTGTTCTGGAATCCCTAAAACGGAAAGAGGACAAGGAACGAAAAGAAAAAAAAATCGAAGCGCTCCGAGCCGAAACAGAAGCTATGGATAAGAAAGAGTTGGCAGAAGCGAAAAAAGAGATGAAGACGGCCGAGAAAGCGAAAGACGACAAAAAGGCCGAACAATTGCTTGCCAAAATCCATGAACTGGAAAATCCTGCGGAGGACACGAAAGAAATCAAAGCGCTTAAAGCGGAAATCGCCGAGATTGATGCCAAAGAAGCGAGGCTCGCCGAAGCGGATTGGGAAGGATTCAACGTCATTTCCAAAAGCGGCGAAGCGCCGGCTCCGGAAGCGCCGTATCTTGATGAAGAGGTGTTGAGCCAACCGCCGCCAGTTCCGGAGGAGATAAAAGCGGATTCGCTAGCGGAAGATGAAGCACGACAAAAAGAAAAAACGCTCCGTGGAATTTTGGAAAATATTCAAGGGAACAGACGCGGCCCACAACTAAAACCTGCAGAACCCATCAAGGAAGAAGAGCTGGAGATAGACACAAGCGAATTTGAGAAAAAACCGGAAGCCAGAAAAAAAGAGGGGCCTATTCCGGAAGAGGAGCCGGCGCCAGGTTCAAGAGCTGAAAAAAACGATGTAAGAAAAGTGGTCGCGAATGTCGCGGAACAACGATTAAAAAAGGAAGAAGAAGCGCACCAAAAAATGTTGCTGGAAGCGTCGAAAGGGCTCGATATCCCGGCTTCCAAAATTGAAATAGCTATGGCCGCTTTCAAAAACGCAAGACTGTGGGAGAGATTCCGCACAGCAGAAGACAAAATTCCGGAAAAAAAGTGGCCCGCAAAACTAAATCCATTCAAAAAAGAAAAATCCGAGCGGCAAAAAATATGGGGAGAGATTCAAGCCGCGGCAAAAGAAGCAGGTATTGACCTCACGAAAGCCGGCAAAAAACGCGCGCGATAAACAAAAACCGCCTTCGCAATTTACGAAGGCGGTTTTGATTTTCCTTATGGCCGCTTGGCGGCTTCGAGCGCGTAGGAAACCAACTCGGCGGCAGGGATCAAGACATCCTCCTCTTGCCCAAACACATTCACAGTAAAATCTCCGCCTTCGGCTTCTTTCGCGCCAATCACGATTGTCCACGGAATCTTCATCATTGCCGCGTTGCGGATTTTCTTCCCGACTTTCTCGTCAGCGTCGTCAATTTCCGCGCGCACGCCGGCCTCGACTAGCTCGGCCAGTAATTTTTTGGCAAACGCGACATGATCTTTCCCAACGGTCGCGAGACGAATCTGCGCTGGGGCGAGCCACATCGGAAAGATGCCTGCCGTGTGTTCAAGAAGCGTTGAAACAAACCGCTCGATAGATCCCATAATCGCGCAATGGATCATCACGATCGGCTCGGCAACCCCGCTTTCGTTCATGCAGGTCAAATCGAAATTCTTCGGTTGATTGAAATCAAGCTGGATGGTCGCGACCTGCAACACGCGCCCAAGCGAGTCCTTTGTCATAAAATCAATCTTCGGGCCGTACATCGCGGCCTCTCCTTTCCCGTCAATGTAAGAGGTTACTCCGCGCTTCGCGAGCAAGCTAGAAATCTGCGCTTCGGCCTTTTGCCATACCTCGGGCGTGCCAAGATACTTTTCGAAATGACCAGGATCATAGCGCGAGAAACGAACGGACAGCTCAAACCCGAACGCGCGATAAAACTTGTCAATCACATCCCAAATCGCAAACATCTCAACTTCGATCTGGTTCTCACGACAAAATACATGAGCATCATCCTGTGTTATGGAAAGCACACGGGAAAGACCGGAAAGTTCACCGGACTGCTCATCCCGATATACCATCGTTGTTTCGCAATAACGCTGTGGCATCTCGCGATAGCTCCGCAATTCGCTCGCAAAAATCTGCGTGTGGTGCGGGCAGTTCATTGGTTTCATCGCGTATTCGTGTCCTTCGCGCGTCGTAATCTTAAAAAGCTCGTTTGAAAATTTCGCCCAATGACCGGACTTTTCGTATAAATCTTTTTTTGTGATGTGCGGAATCGTCACTTTTTGATAGCCGTACGGTCTTCGCAAACTCCACACAAATTCATCCAACACATTTCTCACAATGGTCCCCTTCGGTGTCCATAATGGGAGCCCAGGGCCGACCAAATCGGAAAACACGAACAATCCGAGCTCTTTACCCAGCTTGCGATGATCGCGCTTTTTCGCCTCTTCCAGCATCGCGACATAGGCATCCAACTCTGGTTGAGTTTGAAACGCTAACCCGTAAATGCGCTGAAGTTGCGGCTTCTTTTCATCCCCGCGCCAATACACGCCAGCCAATCGGGTGAGCTTAAAGGCTCCGATTTCACCAGATTTTGCGACATGGGGGCCTCGACAGAGATCCACGAACGCTCCGGTCTCGTACACGGACGCAACATCCGATTTCTCGCCGACATCATGAATTTCTTCCGGACGAATTTTTGTCGTCCCTTTTTCTCTCAAGTCATTCAACAGCTCGACTTTCAAATCCTGCCCCATGGACGCAAAAAGTTTGATGGCCTCATCAATCGGCATTTCTTTGCGCACAAACGGATCGTCACGCTTCATGACCTCGCGCATTTTAGCCTCAATCGTTGCAAGATCGGATTCCGTAATCGGCTTCAACGGAAGCACATCGTAAAAAAAACCATCGTCAATCACCGGGCCAACGCCGAACTTGGTGCCATGGTACAGCTCGCTGATCGCCGCGGCGAGCACGTGGGCAGTCGAGTGCCGCATGGTGTGGAGTGTGTCGTTCATAATTTTTGAGACTTTGAGCTCTAAAAGATTCACGTCATTGCGAGCGAAGCCCGCCCGACCGAACGAATGGATACTCGGCCGTTCGGGCAGGCGAAGCAATCTCTAGGTGAGATTGCTTCGTCGCCCCGCCTACGGCGGGGCTCCTCGCAATGACATATCAAAAATAAAAATCGAGAAGCTGAAGCTCTCCCAGCATAATCCGTGTTCAAAATGAGGTCAAGCAAACAAAATGCAACTTGAATGATTTACTGAGACCTCTAAAAAATCGATGGATTTTCGGTGAATGGGGTAGCCAGCCTCCGAGACGTACTAGAACGTACGTTGAGGAGGTAGCGGGGCCCCATGAGCCGAAAAGACGCGATTTTGCAGAGGTCTCTACTCAATTTCCACAAAAATATGATCCGTGAGGCGAGGGACGCGCTTCACCCAAAACGGAAAAAACTCGACGATGACATCCGAAGCTACGCCATCATCCAAGACAAGCGCCTTTTTGACATCCTCGGCCGTCATGCCGGCAAACCGTGACGGATTCAATTTTGCGCTGGTGGTCGAGGCAACGGTGCGGCCATCCAAATACACGCGTAGACTCGCGGTTTCGTTCATCACATCCACTTTGTCCGCGACTAATTGTAATCCTTCCATATTCATTTCGACGAACCTCCTCCCACTTCCCAATTCATTATACAAACGCGTGGCCGCGACTTCCTCGGCCGTATTGCGATCAAAAAATACGCCGGTTACACGAGCCTTCATCCGGACGGTAAATTCGTCCGCAGAAGCGCCGACTTTTACACTCGACTCCTGATCGGACACCTGTACCTGAAACGTTTCGCCGGTGTACATGGTTCCGACTGATTCACGAAGCATGACCTTTGCATCTGTTTCCAAGTCCGCTTTCAATTTCGCAAAAGCTGAATCAATATCGGATTGACCGATCGCTTTGGTCGCCACCACTCCGCCAGTGAACGACTCGACGCTATCCGCATACACAAATTCCTGCCGCGCCACTGCAAGGCCAGGAATCGTAAACTTTATCGGGCCGATATTTCCGGAATCGCCAGGCTTGTCCGCGTGCGCGTCAACAGTCTTTTCTCCGCGAGCCGGAATAAGAATCGTCTCATCAATGCGGAATAACACGCCTTCCGGAGAAAGCAGGCGTGTGCGTACGACAAGCTCCTGTTCGCTACCAGACGTATTGTGAATCGTCACTTTTCCATGCGCGATCGCGTCCACCATTGTTGTTCCATCTCCGCCCGGCTTTGCGGTTTCAGTCTTTTCCAGAACACGAGAAGCGACACGGCCGCGCACCTCGGTCGGACGCGTCGGAATTTTTACGACATCAAGCAAAAAATCTGTCTTGATAGTTTCGGCCGTTGTTTTCACGCGGATCGTGGCGCGCATGATTGAAAGATAAACAACGGCAAACAGGACAAACAAAACAATAACAAGAAAACTCACGGCAATCCGGCGATAGAGACGCAAAGACGGCCCCCTTGCTTTTGGTGTCATGTCTATTCGTCGTGTTCTGGCTGATTTCGGAGTCACAGGAATGTGAAATGATGTGCGTTGATTAAACAACGCCCTAAACCCCTAACGCCCTACAAGTATATCACTGAACATTCTGTCTTCCAACTAATGCCGCGAGCGCATCGAAAAGTTCTGGTGAACGTGCAACATAATACTCCGTATCAACGCGCCGCAGTCTCCCTCCGGATTCAACTAAAAATGAAACACGATCCATTCCCGGATGTCCCTGAAAAACAGACCGGATCCCTTCCACAACCTCCGGAACCGGCCGGCCATGCAGGATGACGGAAACGCCGACGCTGTGCGGCATCGGTTTTACAATCTCTTCTTCCACTTGAGCTTTTAACGTCTCGGGAACCCACGAATCTCCGGCAAGCATATTTTTGAGCGCCGGAATCTCCTTCTCGGACACAACGATAAAACTGTTCGCAATAAGCTTCGCCTCTTCCCCTCCGCGTTTCGACACTTTTGCAGAAACCAACACAACTAAATCTTCACGCAGGATATCCTTATACTCCGCGAATGTGCGCGGAAAAACAATCACTTCGATCTTGCCTTCCGAATCATCCAGCCCGACAAACGCCATTGTCTCGCCTTTTTTCGTCGCAATCGACTTTAAGGATGTGATGACACCGCCGCAACGGACGAACGCATTGTCTACAGAATTCGCGACAGAGCCGCATGGCGTGAGCCACGCGCAAAGCGCCTCGCGAATTTTCATAAACGGATGAGAAGAAACATAGAGTCCAAGCAACTCCTTTTCCCACATCAGCAATTCGGCAGTCTCGGCCGGCGCGACCGGTTTCAATACAAGAGAGACCGCTGAAGAAGCCGTGTCCGACCCGAACAGCGAATGTTGATTCTGCTGCTTTTCTTGCTCGGCTATTTTATTGAACATCAACAGACGATCCGTGTTTTGCAAAAGCTGATTCCGCTCCCCGAACCGATCAAGCGCCCCGGATTTTGCCAAGGACTCAAGCGATTTCTTGTTGAAAGATTTACGGGGCGCGCGACGAGCCAAATCCATCAAATCTTTAAACGCGCCGCCGGCTTTGCGTTCGGTAATAATATCTTTTACAACTTCCTCGCCTAGATTCTTAATCGCCACCAGTCCGAAACGGATCGTCCTGTCGCTCACGCACGTAAAATTCGCGTACGACTCGTTAACATCCGGCGGCAACACATCAATGTTCATGCGTTTGCACTCGCGCACGGCTTCCGCAATCTTCTCCAAATCCGCGCATTCGGCGGTCATAAGCGCGGTCATATATTCGGACGGAAAATTCGCTTTCATGTACGCGGTAAAATACGCGATCATTCCATAGCTCGCGGCGTGCGCCTTGTTGAATCCGTACGCGGCAAACGGCTCGATCAGCTTCCATAATTCGTCCGCCTTGGCCTTCGACATCCCGTTTTTTATCAAACCCTCGGACAACTTCTCCTTTTGCTTGGCCATCTCCTCCGGAATCTTTTTGCCCATGGCCTTGCGAAGTTTGTCCGCCTCGAGCCACGAATAGCCGCCGAGATGGATCGCGATCAGCATCACATCGTCTTGATAAACGATAACGCCGTAAGACTGATCCAAAATCGTCTTCAAGCGCGGATCCAAATACCGAACGAGCGACGGGTTGTGTTTGCGAGCGATGTATTCCGGAATGGATTCAATCGGACCCGGACGATATAGCGCCACCATAGCCATAATGTCCTCTACGCGCTCCGGGCGAAGTTCCATCAAATACTTCGTCATCCCGTCGCCGTTCAATTGAAATGTGCCCATCGTATATCCGTTCGCGAGCAACTCGAATGTTTTAGGATCATCCACGGGAATTTTCTGCAATTCAATCTGAATGCCTTTTGTTTTTTTAACGAGGGCGATCGCGTCTCCAAGAATGGACAAGTTGCGTATTCCGAGAAAATCCATCTTGACAAGCCCGGCCGCTTCCACGGTTTTCATTTCATATTGGGTGATCGTCTTGCCTTCGCGTGTATCAATCTGAAGCGGAACAAAATCCGTGAGCGGCGTCGGGGAAATCACCACGCCGGCCGCGTGGATCGAAACATGGCGCGCGCATCCTTCGATCTGCTTTGCAAGATCAATCACGCGCTTTACCTGTGCATCGGTCGTGTACGCTTGCTTCAGCTCCGGCGTTTCATCCAGCGCGCGGGAAAGCGTCATGGGAAACCCCTGGCTGCCCATAGGCACGAGCTTCGCAATCTTGTCCGCGAACGCGTATGGGAGCCCGAGCGACCGAGCAACGTCGCGCACACTGCCGCGCGCCATCATCGTACCGAACGTGCAAATTTGTGCGACTTTGTCCGCACCGTATTTTTCCGTCACGTACGCCAAAATTTCGTCACGGCGGTTGTCCGCGAAATCCGCGTCAATATCCGGCGCGGACGGACGCTCCGGATTCAAAAAACGCTCGAACGGAAGCCGGTAGCGAAGTGGGTGAATTTGCGAAATGCCAATCGCGTAGCTCACGAGCGAACCGGCGGCCGATCCGCGCGTGGTCGTCACAATCCCGTTCTTGTTCGCCCACGCGATGTAATCCGAAACGATCAAAAGATACGGACAGAATCCCTTTTTATCAATAATGTCCAGTTCGTACTCAAGACGCTTTTTCATCTCCTCGGTCACTTCAGGAACCTTTTCCGCAAGCTCTGCATATGCGCGCTTTGTGAGAACCGACCGGAACCTCTCTCCTTCCGAAATTTTATAATCCGCAAAATTCCATTTGCCGAGATCAAGCGCGAGGTTACATCGGTCCGCGATCTTGCGTGTGTTTTCAATCGCCTCCGAAATATCCTTGAACCGCTCCTCCATATATTCGCCACTTACCATCGAGGCGTCGTAATCGTACGGCTGAAGACGCTCAAAATCCTCCAATGTTTTTCCACCTTTGATACAATTCAAAATTTTCCATGCCTCGGCATCTCCGGGATTGAGGTACAAGATATTTTTTGTTGCGACAACCGGAATATTCAACCTATTCGACATCTCGATAAGTTGCGCGTTGATCGTCTCCTGCTCGGCGATCTCCGGACGATCAACCAATTCCAAAAAGAAATTTCCCTGCCCAAAAATTTCCACGTATTCTTTCGCAAGCGCGTCAGCCTCTGTTTGATTGCCGTGGCTCAAAGCCGTTTCAATCTCGCCCATATATCCGCCTGAAAGCGCGATCAACCCTTTAGCAAGAGGCCGAAGAACTTCTTTGTCAATGCGCGGCTTGTAATAAAAGCCTTCCAAAAATCCGATGGAAGAAAGTTTGATCAAGTTGTGATAGCCCACGATGTTTTCCGCAATCAGCACAAGCCGATTCGGTTTGATATCAATGTGAGCGCGTTTGTTCAAGCGGCCGAGCGAGGTGATGTACGCGTCCATGCCGATGATCGGCTTAAGACCGGCATCCAGCGCCTTTTGATAAAATTCAATGACTCCGTACATCGCGCCGTTGTCCGTAAGCGCAAACGCGTCCATACCGAGTTTCTTGGCATGCGCAATCAAGGCTTTGACCTTTGGCAAAGCCTCCAAAAGCGAAAAATGACTATGCACATGCAAGTGGACAAACTTCCCCATACCATCGAGAAATGTAAGAAAAGAGTATCATCAAGCTATCAAAAAACCAAACCGCGTTTCTCTTGATTGAGAACGAGTCAGTAAAAAATCAATCTTGATCGGCCGCGGAAACTTCAAACGGTCTCTCGTCGAACGACTGTCGCTCCGGCAAGCCGAGCCTTTTCATTTGGAACGCAAACGTTTCTTCAGAGATTTGACCGCTTCGGAATTGCTGATACGAACGAGACAAAGCCAGTTTATCTTCCAATCTTCCAACCAAGTCGCCGGCTTCAACAACAACATCATTGTCCAAATCCCCGATGCTTTTCAACAAGAACGAGCCATCCTGAAAAATTCTAACATTCACGCTTTCCTCTTCATTTTTCAGATGAAACCAAGTCACTTTTCCTTCCTGCGCGTGATCCGGATCAACTGTCTTGATGATAGGCAAATTCCTGTCGTGAAATCTCTCCAAAGCAACTTTAGCCAACTGTCTATAAGCAACCGCCTCTTCCTGTGTTTGCGGCAACCAAACTTCCGGATTCGGAAAATCAAAATCCGGTGGTGGAGGCGCTTGGACTTTCGGACGATCTTCACTTTTTATTTCTTCAGCGCGGGGAGGAAACGAAACCGCATCCGGCTGCTTTGTAAGACCGGACGCTGGCCTGTCCGAATCTGGATCTCGATCTATCACTTCTCGCGCTTTTTCCGCACCGACCAGAACGCCTGTTGCGGCCACGAATCCTGCTGTCCATTCAGCAATCTTTTTGCCAACACTCTTTCGAGACCATCCTGGTCCGCGCGAAATTTCTAGCATATCTTTCCGGATTACTCCACATCCTTCCTTTTTTTCTTTTCGATCGCGTATTCCACAACTTTTTTAACCCCTTCGACGAGCAATGTGACCGATGAAGTCGCATGCTCAAACTTTTGCTTGATGCCCGAGAGCGCCGATTCGATCTTGACGATTTTTTCCCGCGCCACATCCATGGTCTCATTCACATTCCGAAGAATCGTGGCCATCTGCCACATCAACCAAAAAATGGCGGCTGTGAGCCAGAGGACGCAAAACGCGAGCACAATGTAGAGGATGTCGAGGGGGGAAAACATAAGAGGTTATAGGTTAGCTCATCCCCATAAGTTATAAACTTTTTTATGTCCGTAGTATACCACCAAACTCTTGCTCAAGCACGCGGCGGACGACGGCAAGCTCGCAATCAACCTCTTCGGACGAGAGCGTCCGGTCATCCGCGCGAAATGTCATGTGCATGGCGACCGACTTCTTGCCTGCCGGAATATTTTGACCGCGGTACAGATCGAACAATTCCACCTCGCGCAACAACGGCGACGCTTCCTTTATTTTTTTTACGATGTCGGCGTAGACCGCGCGCTCGCCGAGAACCACGGCTAAATCGCGCTTAACTTCAGGATAGGACGGAACGGCCGTATACCTCTGTTTGTACGAAGCAAACTCTGCGAGTCTTTCAAAAGCGATGTCCGCGCAAACCACGTCGCTTTCAACACCGAACGCGCGGGAAGTTATAGGACCTATCTGACCAATAAGACCTATAGGAACTGAATTAATGACAATTTGCGCTGTGCGCGTCTGATGCCATTGCGCAGAAACACTCGCAGGACGATCCCATTTCCATTCGCGGATGCCCATTTCACGGAACAGCCGTTCGAGCATCCCTTTCACGGCTTTAAACCCTTTGTCTCCGGAAACTCCGTACTTCACGACAGCAAGCCGGAGCTCTTGATCTGGAATATCGTCCGCGTGCGCAAGATGCACTGTGCCGATTTCAAACAGCGCCGCGTTCCGAATTCGTCGTTCGTTCACCTCCACGGCTGAAAGAATTGATGGAAGAAGCGAAGGACGAATGAGCGCCTGATCGCTCGCAAGCGGATTTTGGATGCGAACCGCGAATTCCGGATCCATGCCGTATTTCGACAATTCCGCGTCGGACGTAAAGTTCATGCCGTACAATTCCAAAAGTCCGGCGCCGCGCAAAAGCTCTTTTGCACGCCGTTCCCACACAATGACCGGATCAGCCGCGCCAGGCGCTACCTCGCCGACCGGCAGAACTGACGGAATGTTCGAGTAGCCATACAGCCGCGCAATCTCCTCTACAAAATCCCGCGAGCCTTCGATATCTCGGTCGCGCCAATACGGGACTGCCACTTGATAGGTCTTATGGGATCTATCGGACATATTGGACCTATCTTTTTCCAGTAAAAACCCAAGTCGCTTCAACATGCCAACCATTTCTTTTGCCGGCAATTCCACGCCCATCAACGCCTGCGCCTTCGCTGGATCAAACGTAACATGCGGCGCCGTGTATGGCTTCGCCTCGAACGAAGAAACAGTGGAAGCGACGCGGCCGCCCGCGACTTTCAAAATCAATTCAACGGCGCGAGCCAATGCCGCGCGTGTGGCTTGCGGCGACAATCCTTTTTCAAACAGCTGGGACGAATCCGAGGCGAGATTCAACGTGCGTGCGGTCTTGCGGACCGAAACTGGATGGAACGTCGCGGATTCCAAAATGATGCGCGTTGTTTTTTCCGTGGTGCCGGTTGCTTCACCTCCCATCACGCCAGCGATTGCGACCGGGCGATCCGCGTCGGCAATCACAAGCATCGCGTCAGTAAGCGCGTATTCCTTTCCATTAAGCGCGAGAATTTTTTCTCCGGTTCGTGCGCGCCGCGCAACGATTTTCCCGCCATGCAGAGTATCAGCGTCAAACGCGTGCATCGGCTGGCCGAGCTCGTGCAAAACATAATTCGTCACATCCACGATATTGTTGATCGGCCGATGGCCAGCGAGCAATAATTTCTTTTGAAACCACCACGGCGACGGCCCGACCTTTACTCCATCAATCGCCACTGCCTCATATTTCAAACACAGATCCGGCGCGTCGACGGAAACCGAAACCGCGCCATCAGCGGCCGGAATCTCTTTTGTCTTCCACGCAAACCGGTCGCCGGTCGCCGCGCTTCCCTCGCGCGCCTGACCGACAATACTCATACAATCCGGCCGGTTTGATGTAACTTCGACATCAAACACAACCTCATCCGCCAAATCCAACGCTTCGGCAAGCGGTGTGCCTGGCTTTGCGCGCGTAACTTTCGATAAATCCCAAATCTCATGATTACCCTGGATCAATTTATCAAACCCCAATTCACTAGCCGCGCAAATCATACCAGCGCTTTTGACGCCGCGGATTTCCGCCGGCTGCAATTCCACCCAATCGCCCTCGCCGTGCCATTTCACTTTTGCGCCCGGCAATGCGACCGCGACTTTCTGCTTTTTTTTCAAATTCGTTCCGCCGCACACGACCTCGACGATTTCCGAACCGAGATCCACTTCGACCAGCCGAAGTTTGTCCGCGTTCGGATGCGGCTTCAAACTTTTCACCCGTCCGAGCACCATACGCGCCATGGCCGGAGCGAACGCGCGCATGTGTTCCACACTGTTCCCTGCAGCCGTCATTTTTTCCGCAAAAACATCATACGGCAGATTCGTCTTTAAAAATTCTTTAATCCAGTCGTAGGAGGTAAGAATGTTCATAAAATAACTGACACTTTTTCATAAAACATAGGCAAGCAATCTTGCCTCATGCGAAATTTTGTGCCGTGATTGTGTCCGGTGCGAGCGTCAAAATCCACAAGGATTTTTCCTTCTTCCAATGCTTTCAAAAATCCCTCAAAATTAAATTTCTGCAACATCATCACCTTTGTGTAATGATAAAATTCTTTTTTTCGGACAATTTTCACTTCGGCCTGAACATAAAAGGCATTGAGTAGTTTTGTTCCGGCCTTGTGTTCCAAATCGTCAAAGCCCCAGTATGGTTGCGGATCAAGTTCGCCAAGACCAACACGCTTTTTTACCGATTCAACCCATGCTTTATGGCGCAAGTCAGCACTTTTTGCGTCAAACGAAATTAAAATCTTTCGCTCCTTTCGGTCAATCACAACTTTGAATCCGCGATCGCTTCGCGATTGCCCGTGTATGGTTTGATGGAAGCTCATCTCTCCTTTTGGATATTTCTTGCCGTCCTCTTGATGCGCCCAGCCGTATTTTGGCAGAAGCACTTGAGGCACAAAGCGAATTGCGCGCGGCGAAGGTTCAATATGGAAGAGTGTCGTTAGTGAAGTTGAATTGAGGCGTTGGGCTTTCAATTCCCACTCGGCGGCGTTCGGAATCGGCAGATTGTTTTCTTTGATACCGAGTAAATCCTCAAGAGTATTGCCGATACCGCCAGCATTTCCTCGCCGCGCGTTAGGAATAAAGCCCATAGCCGATATTTCTTTCAGCTTGGCTATCAGTTCCGGTTTTGTATAAGTTTTAGGTTTATTCTTTGCCATAGTATTACCAAAGTTTAGATTGGGCTTGATGTTGTTTTATTCTTTTTCGCGCCATTTCGCAATACTCCGGCGAAATATCAATCCCAATATAATCTCGCTTGAAGT
>CAZPPQ010000003.1:0-35155 GCA_964588505.1 uncultured Gammaproteobacteria bacterium
GCGACAGCATTAATTTCCTTGTCAGGGAGAAGCGAAAGTTCGCCTGACTCCCGAGCAGGCCGCCAAAGCGGCCATCGAGTACTTGCAGTAGCGTGCGTGTCCGGGCGGAAGAGGGAACTTCTTCCTCTCCGCTCGGGCGCGTTTTTGTTTTTCTCTTTTTCCTCTTTTTCCTATAAGCTATAAGCTATCACCTATAAGCTGCGTTTTTTTGCTTGCCGCCTTATGTTATCCCTTTACAACACCCTCACACGCCGATTGGAGGAGTTCCATTCGATCAAACCGAAAAAGGTTTCGATGTACACTTGCGGACCGACCGTGTACTGGTTCGCGCACATCGGCAACCTGCGCGCGTATATTTTTTCCGACATTCTTCGTCGCAAGCTCGGCGCGGACGGATTTGATGTAACGCTCATTATGAACATCACGGATGTCGGGCACTTGACGGACGACGCGGACAATGGCGAGGACAAGATGCTCGTTGCTATGCGGCGCGAAGGGAAGACGGCTTACGAAATCGCGGAGTTTTACACCGAAGCGTTTTATCGCGACCTGGAGCGTCTAAACATCGAGCCGGCGACCAAGTTTGTGCGTGCGACCGACCACATCAAAGAGCAGATCAGGATGATCCAGCAAATTGAGAAAAATGGATTCTCGTATCAAACTTCGGACGGCGTCTATTTTGATACCTCGAAGTTGAAGGACTACGGCCGTCTCTCGGGTCAGAAGCTTGAGGAAAAGAAGGCCGGCGCGCGCATTGAGGTCGGCGAAAAACGGAATGCCGCGGATTTTGCGCTGTGGAAGTTTTCTCCGGCTCCCACCCCCTCCAACTCCCCCTCGGGCAGGGGGAGAGGCAAGCGCGAAATGGAGTGGAAGTCGCCGTGGGGTGTCGGATTCCCGGGCTGGCACATCGAATGTTCGGCTATGTCTCGAAAATATCTCGACGTGCCATTTGATATTCACACTGGCGGAATTGATCACATTGCCGTTCATCATGAAAACGAGCTGGCGCAAACCGAAGCCGCGGACGGCAAGCTCGAGGCTCATGTGTGGATGCACAGCGAATTTGTGACCGTTGACAATGGAAAGATGTCAAAGTCGCTCGGCAACTTTTATACGATTGACGATCTTGTAAAGCGCGGATACGACCCGCTCGCGTATCGTTACTTTGTGCTCGGCGCGCACTATCGGACGAAGTTGAATTTTACATTCGAAGCGCTGGACGCGGCGCAGAACGCGCTTTTTCGTTTACGGGAAACCGTGCGTGCTTGGGATACCAAAGGCAAGGTCGGCTGTGCAGAATATGAAAAGACGTTTGCGGAAGCGATGGATGACGACCTGAATACTCCAAAGGCGCTCGCGGTGGTTTGGGATTTGATCGGAGATACGGCTCTTCCGAAGTCGGCAAAAACCGCTTCACTCCTCCGGATCGATCAGGCGCTTGGTCTCGGACTCTCTGCTTTTGTCGGAAAATTGGTCGTGGTTCCGGATGAGATTCTCGCGCTCGTTGAAGCTCGCGAGCAGGCTCGAGCCAAAAAGGAATGGGAGGAATCCGACCGTCTGCGCGAGGAAGTCGTGACAAAAGGATTTTTGGTTGAGGATACGCCGAGCGGCCCGATCGTCCGGAATGTGGTAAAATGATATGAGAGGCGCTAAAGGCATTGAAGAAATGAAATATGGATAAAAAAATCCTTTCTCCCACGGAACAACCATTTCGTCCGCCGGAGATTTTTCCGGAATCGGAGGAAAAATTAATAACCGGAGAAGTTCGGCCACAGGCGGAAGTTGTTGAAGGGTCGGAAGCTCCGGTAGAGCTTTCTGAACAGCAAGAACATACTCCGGAAGCAGAATCGGAATCAGCCGAGCCGGAACAGGAACCTCAAAAAGACGAGCTCATTGTCAAAGTCGAGTCCATTCTTTCGGACGGACTTGAAGATGTATTCAAAAAAATGTTGAAACCGACGCAGGACGCTTTCAGGCGTGAAGGCGAAGAGCTTGCTGTCCGACTGAAAGAAATGCTCGGCCACGGAAAACTCGATAAAGCTTTGGCAAACAGACAGATCACGCGCTGGCTTCGCGGCATTCCTGATGTGAACGCGTTGTTTTTGGAGCAGGCGGCCAAAATTAAGACGGACAAATTCAGCAACATCGCATGATTATTTTTCAACTGCCATTTTCACTCGCCGATTCTGAATCCATCGTGCTTGTCGGAGAGAGCGCGGTTTTTCCCATGGATATCCTCATAGTCCTCGGAGGAATTTTTGTTGTTGTCGCGGCTATAGTCCTCGTGCTTCAAATCATCCGACACAAGCTTCGCGTGAAGCATTCCACATTTGATCGCATCACCTATCTCGTCACACGGCCCAAGTATCGGCACAGCGAGGAATCCCAGCGCGCGCCGGAAAAAGAGAAGGTGATCGAGGCGATCGGAGCCGCGGAAACTTTTTTTACCGCGATCGGCGGATTAAAGGAGCAGAAAGGATGGAAGGCGTGGCTGTTCGGCCGCAACGACGAATTCGGTTTTGAGATCGTGGCGCAAGATAAGATGGTGAAGTTTTATGTGACGGTTCCGGCTTCGGCGCGCACATTCATTGAACAACAGCTTTCGGCCGCCTGGCCGGATGCGTTTATGGAAGAAGTTGAAGACTATAACATCTTTCAGCCGACGAGCGTCATTGTCGGGAGTCATATCAAACTAAAGCGTCATCATGCGTTTCCAATCAAGACATTTAGAAAGATGGACGCGGATCCGCTTTCGGCCATGACGAATGTTTTGGCAAAGATTCCAGAGAACGAGGGCGCCGCGTTTCAATTTTTGGCGCGCTCGGCCCCGCCCGTGTGGCGCAAGCGCGGGATCGAGATCGCTCACAATATCCAGCAGGGAATGAAAGTGGATGACGCAATGAAAAAAAAGAAGTCCGGCGAGCTTTCAAAGTGGATCGCGGCGATCGGATTTAGCAAGAAATCCGATGAGCAGAAAAAAGAATACAGGCTGTCCCCGCAGGAAGAAGAGGTCGTGAAAGTGATCGAGGAAAAGGCGAGCAAGGCCGGTATGGATGTGTGTGCGCGGCTGATTGTTTCCGCGTCAAACGCGGCGCAAGCGCAAACCACGCTTGAAAATATGCTGAACGCGTTTTCGCAATACAGTGTGTTTCAGTATGGCAATATGTTCGTGAAATCTGTCCCTTCTTCCAAAATGGATTTGGGCCGCCGATTTATTTATCGCCTGTTCGACGAACGCCAGTCGTTTGTGCTGAACACCGAGGAAATGGCGAGCTTGTGGCATCTGCCTTTGCCATGGACTGAAACGCCGAACATCCAATGGCTCGGCGCCCGTCGCGCTTCAGCTCCGCCAAATGTTCCAGGTCCGGAAACCGGCGATATTGAGATCGGATACAATTTGTTTCGCGGAGTGAAGACGCCAGTGTGGATCAAAAAGGACGACCGTCAGCGCCATCTGTACTTGATGGGCAAATCAGGGTCCGGAAAATCTCAAATGATCGCCAAGCTCGCGATTCAGGACATTAAAAAAGGATACGGCGTGTGCGTCGTGGACCCGCACGGCGATCTTATTGAGCAGATTTTGGGCAACATTCCGCGCGAGCGCGTGGATGATGTCATTGTGTTTAATCCGTCCGACATCGAACGGCCAATGGGACTTAATATGCTCGAAGCGAGAGAAGAGGGCGTGAAAGATTTTGCCGTGCAGGAAATGATCTCCATTTTTTACAAGTTGTTTCCGCCGGAGATGATCGGCCCAATGTTCGAGCACGATATGCGCAATGTGATGCTTACTTTGATGGCAGACCCGGAGAACCCCGGGACAATCGCGGAAATTCCGCGTATGTTCACAGACGAGGCGTTTGCCAAAGAATGGGTCGCAAAGCTTAAGGATCCGGTCGTTAAATCGTATTGGGAAAATGAGGTCGCGAAAACGAGCGATTTCCACAAGTCCGAAAAGCTCGGGTATCTTGTTTCCAAAGTTGGACGGTTCGTGGAAAACGAAATGATGCGCAACATCATCGGCCAGACGCATTCGAGTTTTGATTTTCGCGACATTATGGATAAGCAGAAAGTGTTGCTCGTGAATTTATCAAAGGGCAAGACCGGCGAGGTGAACGCGAATCTTCTCGGGCTCATCATCGTTTCCAAACTGCAGATGGCCGCGCTTTCCCGCGCCGATATGCCGGAAAGCGAGCGCAAAGATTTTTATCTGTACATTGACGAGTTTCAGAATTTCATCACGGATTCGATCGCAACCATTCTGTCCGAGGCGCGCAAGTACCGGCTTTGTCTCACGATTGCGCATCAGTACATCGGCCAGCTCGTAAAGGACAATGACTCCAAGATCAAGGACGCAGTGTTCGGCAATGTCGGCACTATGCTTGTGTCCCGCATCGGGCCGGAGGATGTGGAGACGCTCGAAAAAGTGTACGCGCCGGACTTCAACGGTAATGATTTGATCAACTCGGACAAGGTGACATGGTACACGAAGATGATTATAGACAACGCGCAAGCAAGACCTTTCACTCTGAACTTTGCCATGGTGCCGAGAGGGGACGCGGAATTGGCGGATGCGGTCAAGGAATTGTCTCGGTTGAAGTACGGACGCGACCGTACGCTGGTCGAGGAAGAAATTTTGGAGCGCACCCAACTTGGATCATCCGGTGGTGAAGCGTTAGGGGAGTTTGGGAAGTCGAGCTTTTAGCCGTTCCTTTCAGACTGCTTGATGCGGATCCATTGATTTTTTTCGCAACCATGGTATCATTGTTCGGCTGGTAAACCTGTCGGGCGCGTTCTTTTCATCCCGAAAGAAAGGAGAAAGTCGTGGAGAATCGTCTTCCAGACATTCCGGATCCTTTGCATCCGATTATTGTCTCCAAGACTCTGACCGTCGCGGACGGGGAGTCTGGTATTACGATTAAGGACGATCGATACGAAGTTCTGATTTCGCAAGTTTTATTGGTGGCAGGCGCTGATGTGTCGCTTACGTGCGTCTTCAATCGCGGTTCCGTTCTTGTCCGAAATTTGGAGCTTGGCAGAAAGTTGAAATCCAAGAATCATGGTGTTGATCCGAAGAGTGTCTTCGTCGTGTACGAACACATCTATAGCGCCATTCGCGGACTTCGCGCCATTCCCGGACGACATGATGTTGAAGTCCGGCGGATTACCGAGTGGCAGAGGACGCTTCGGTGGATGTTGCAAACATCAGGGCAACTCAAAGATGCGTCTGCGAGCGCGGTGAAGGCGTACCAAGAGGTCGGGCAAAAAACCGCGGCAGATGAGGCGATGGTGCGCAATCCGGCCAAAGTCAAGGCTCTCGAACGTATGCGAAAAGCGACGAGCGTGACAGACTCGCGCGGACGCAAAAATCCGGGTCGTATCCCGCCGCTTCTCTGGAGCTCGAGCGATTTGCTTGCCAGACGTCAGAGCGCCGCGCGGGGTATTTCGCACAGGATGGACGGAAGGATTTACGTCCTCGTGTGCTATCTCGATCGGCTTTTGCGGATCCGCGACCAGTATGAAACCATGGTCGGAAATCTGCTCGGCTCCGGCATTTTGCGCGGCAAGTGCACGGTCAGGAACGCACTGGAGGCAATGATTGATCGGCTTCGGAGATCCGCGAGAGAACTCGCTGACGTGCACGTTCAGCCGTTTGGCGGAAATTTCCTTAACATCGCGGGTTGCTTAAAAAATGCCGCCGACTGTTTGGAGTTAGGGCAGTTAAGCGATACGCGCCGCCATCTCGAAACAGTGCAGTCCAAACTTTATCTTATGGATGCGCGGCGCGAGCTAGAGGAGGTCCGTTCGACGCTTGCATCCTATTTTGATTCCGGCGTTCATCCGTCGTCTGAAGCGCGTCGCGCGCTTGAGATGAAGATATCAGCTCTGAAAAAGTGGCTTCGTCATATTTGCGATACGCGCTCTTTTGCCACAGACAGGAATCCGATCGAACAAGTTGATGCGGCATTGGGTCTTTTCGATCCGGGCAAAGAGATACAAGAGGGATGGCTTTCGGATGTCCGCCTTTGTTTGAAAAGGGCGTGCGCCGAGTGCGATTAGCTTCTGCGGCATGGAGAAATCCGTGCCGTTTTTTGTTTTCTGAAGCCGTAAAAATATTCTTGTTTTTTCATTCTTCAACGATTATACTTAAGGGACCTTCGCAAAAGGTCTTATGGAGTCTATTCAACGATTCTATTTCGAAATTCAGTCGTTTCACTTCAAAAGCGCATTCAGGAACAGACTCCTATGATCGGTACGCGCATTGCTTACGAAAAAGAATTGAACCCGGAACAGTTGGAGGTTGTGTTGCACGGCGACGGGCCGTGTTTGGTTTTGGCCGGAGCCGGATCCGGAAAGACGCGGACGATCACCTATCGCGTTGCATATCTGATCGAACATGGAGTACGACCAGAGCGGATTTTGTTGTTGACATTTACGAATAAGGCATCGAAAGAAATGCTCGGGCGCGTGGAGACATTACTCGCGCGCAGCGGGAAGGCCCCTAAGGGCATTTGGGGCGGCACGTTTCATTCGATCGCGAGCCGCCTACTGCGCTTATTTGCGCGAGATGCCGGAATATCTCCATCATTCACGATTTTTGATCAGGATGATTCAAAGGACTTGATTAAGCGTTGCTCGGCTGATGTGGCCGCCGGATTCACGTTCCGCAAAATGCCGTCGCCATCGGTTTTGCAATCCATCATCAGTTACAGCCGCAACGCGCAGACGCCGATTCGCGAAGCGGCGATCAAAAAATATCCTCAAGGCCGCGAGTTTGCCGCGCTCGCCGAGCGCATTGCCGAGCTGTACGAGACAAGGAAGCGCCAAGCTCATGCGTTGGATTTTGACGATCTTTTGACAATTTTTCGCGATTTGCTTGTTCAAAATTCTGTTGTTCGCGAGCGGCTTGCCGGACAGTTCCATTATATTTTGGTTGATGAATATCAGGACACAAACACGGTCCAGGCCGAGATCGTCCGGATGCTTTCGTCCGTGCACCGCAACCTCCTCGTGGTGGGAGACGACGCGCAAAGCATCTATTCATTCCGCGCTGCGGATATCCGCAACATCCTCAAATTTCCTGATGCGTTTGCAGAAACAAAAGTTTTTCGTCTTACGGCGAATTATCGTTCTTCGCCGCAAATTTTGGATGTCGCGAACGCCATCATCAAACAAAATGAAGAACAATTTTCGAAGGAACTGCGCGCGATCCGGTCAACGCAGGAAAAACCGTGCGTGGTGCCGGCTGGAAGCGATGCACAGGAGGCTCAATACATCGGCGAGCACATCGCGAGGATAATGGAAGCCGGAAGCGCGCCAAAAGAGATTGCGGTGCTGTTTCGCGCCGCATTTCACTCCCAGCCGCTTGAAATGGAATTGATGCGCCGCGGCATTGCGTACGAGTATCGCGGAGGCATGAGATTTTTCGAGCGAGCGCACATCAAGGATGTGGTTGCTCACCTGCGGATTTTATCCAATCCGAAAGACGAGACCGCGTGGATGCGCGCGCTCGGCCTTCTTGACAGTGTCGGTCTCGTGACAGCTCAAAAGTTGTTCGAACAGATCCGGAGTTTTGAAACGCTTGAAGAGATTCTGGACTGGAGGCCCCAATCGGAAAATCGAGTGACACGCGAGTGGGAGCGTTTCACGAACATGATAAAAAAGGTGACAGCAGTATCAGCTCCGGCCGCGGTTATTCGAACGTTGGTTGCCGATGGATACCGCGCGTACGTCGAGGCGGAATATCCGGACGCGCAGGATCGTCTGGAGGATATCGAACAGTTTGCATCGTTCGCCGAAGCCTCTGGAAATCTAACCTCATTTTTAGAGGAAGTCGCGCTCACGGATTTGTTCGGATTGCGTCAAGCGGAATCTGATTCCGGAGATCGAGTGGTGCTCTCGACCATCCATCAAGCAAAAGGATTGGAATGGCCGGTCGTGTTCGTGATGGGGCTTTCTGACGGAAAGTTTCCGAATCCGCGCGCGCTTGAGGAAGACGGCGGGCTTGAGGAAGAGCAGCGGCTGTTTTATGTTGCAACGACTCGCGCCGAGCGGCAATTATTTTTTACCTATTCATCGCTTTCCGGGCGCGGCGAGTCTTTGTCGTATGTTCAACCGTCCGTATTTTTACAAGATCTTCCGCAACACACGGTAGAATATGTAAAGTTGCGGGTTTCGCAACAACGGTTTCGGCCTACAATCTCGAACAACGGATGGGACAGTGAACCGACGATCGTGCTGGATGATTTAGGCGAGCGTCCGGCAAAGCCGATCCCGAACCGCGAATTCCTGCCGGACATTGAAGATTTATGATCTCCCGAGTTCACGATCAGAAAAGACATTCTTGGAGAGCTGTTTTTTGGAGCCTATTGATCTTTTTTTTATTTTTAGCGATTTTTGGATCCAGCGTTTATTTTTTTCGCAAGGCCCAAAGAAACGACTTAGCAAAAAAAGCCGAAGATAAAGATGTTCAGATTTTTGATCGTACGCCATTGCCTATTGTTGAAGACGCAGAGGCGAATTTATTGAACCTCAAAACAGGGATTGTGGCAGGAACCGCTGTACGCCGTCTCGTTTCAGATGATGAATTTATCCATACGATCAAATCGCAATTGCCGATCATTGATCCGGCCGTTTCTTTTTATGAAGGATGGCTCGTCCGTACGGTTCCATATGGATTTTTTTCAACAGGGGAAATGGTTGTCAGCGATGAAGGGCAATTTGTTTTAGAATGGAAAGGGAATTCGCCGGCTGATTATTCCGGATACGATAAAGTTGTCATAACGATTGAAGCACGAGACGGGAATCCGGATCCATCCGAGCATATTTTGGAAGGGGTGTTTGGACAATAAATCGCCGGAGTCAATCTCCTCAACATTGCTTTTCCTTGGTCCGGACTTGTCGCCGGCCTCGGCGGAAAAGCAATGTTTTCGGGATTGACCGCGATTTTTAATAGTGGAGCAGATTTCGCGCGAGTTTTCGCAGTCGTCGTCGGCTGAATGTTGTGTTGAACCGATGTGCGAACGAACGCGCGTATTTTTTTTGGCGATGGGCCATGAAGGAGAGTGGGAGTGATTGATACTTGAGGACGAGAGAATGCATAAGAAGTTTTGATGAGTGAGCGCGAGGTATGGGGCTTCAAGCGATAAGGTTCCAGAAGGCCGGGGATGGTTCCAAAGGAGGAGGATGGACTCATGCTAGGACAACGGTCGCTTATGCCCAAAGCCTCGTATCTCGCGCCCAGATTTTAAATTGAATAAATTTAACCAAGCCATGTCGAGGGCCTTTGACAAGCTCAGGCAATATTTTTTTGATGAGTGTTTACACCGGCTGGAATTTGCGGATGACTGCGCGGACGACCCCTTGGATGATGCAGTCTTTTACATAAATTGGCTTCATCGTGCTGTTGGCCGGCTGGAGGCGTATGCGGTTGTGTTCACGATAGAATCGCTTGAGCGTGGCGAACGCGTTATCGAGCAGCGCAACGACGACCTCGCCGTCGCGTGGCGACGGATTGCGCTCGACGATCACATAATCCCCGCTGAAGATACCGTCTTCGATCATGGATTTTCCTTTGACGCGCAGAATGAATGAGTTTGCGCCATCCACTACGAATTGCGCTGGAACGGCCATGGTTTCTTTTTCTTCGACTGCCTCGATCGGGAGGCCTGCCGTGATAAGTCCAACGAGCGGGAGGACGATCGCGACACCATTGAACGGATTTTTCGGTTTCACGATTTCAATTGAACGCGCCTCGCCGTCCTCGCTCATTGTAATGCCCCCTTTTTCAACGAGCGTTTTGATGTGTTGATGAACGGTGGCTGGGGAAGAAAGGTGAAAGTGCTCCGCTATTTCGCGATAGCTCGGCGCGTAGCCTCGATCCTCGATGTGCTCGCGAATAAAGGCGAGGATTTCCGCTTGTTTTTTTGTGAGTGGGGACATATTTTAGGCGTTAGGCTTTAGGGATTTAGGCGTTAAATCCCTAACTCCCTGTGATTAATTATATGTTCACTTTATGTTCGTATCGTATACCGAACAACAACCGAACGCAAGCGTGTAAGATTCGCGGAGTTTTCGGGGTGTGGATAAGTCTATCGAGTATTGATTTCAATTTTAAGCCGAGTCCTCGGTATTGCTTTTTCTAGGTCCTGACTTGTCGCCGGCCTCGTCGGGAAAGCAATACCTTCGGCCTCGGCTGGAGATGATTGCCAAAAGCCGACGCTAGGTGTTAGATTTATTGCGCTATGAAACGCGCGGCCGAGGTAAGATTAGAGGGTCATCCGGACAAAGTATGCGACCAGATCGCGGATGCGGTCGTGGACGAGTTTTTACGCCGTGATTCGGAAGCCTCGGTTGATCTGCGTGTTTTCGGGTCGCACGGTTTGCTTGTTGTTGGCGGCGAAGTTTTTTCTCGCGCGGATTTTGACATGGCCGCTCTCGCGAAATCAGTGTATGCGGAGATCGGATACTCGGATGAGCTCGAAATATTCGTCAACATCGGCCATCCGTCTGCGGAAATGAAATCCATCTGCGGACCATCGGATACCGTCATCGTGCAAGGGTACGCCACAAAAGAGACTCGCGAGCTTCTTCCAAAACCGCTTGTGTATGCGCGGCTGATCGCAAAGCGTCTGGATGACGCGCGAAAGAATGATCCTGCGTTTTCTTGGCTCAAGCCGGACGGCAAAGTGCAGGTCATCATGGAGAAAGACCGCCTGATCGCATTAACAGTGCTTGCCGCGCATGCTCCGGAGATTGATGTGAAAGATGTTCAGACGACTATTTTGGATTGCGTGGTCGGATCAGCGATCGGCGAAGAGCCGTCTCAAATTTTTATCAATCCGGCCGGTCCTTTTACCGTAAGCGGTTTTCTCGCGGATGCCGGAGTGAGCGGTCTTGCGGCAGAGCCGGACACATACGGCGGATTGATTCCGCACGGCGACAAGCCGTTTTCCGGAAAAGATCCGCGTAAAGTCGAGCGCGCCGGACTTTACGCGGCACGCGCCGCGGCCTGTTTTCTTATACGACAAGAGATGGCTGTTTCGGCGGCCGTCACCGTCGCCTATACGTTAAATCGTTCCGAACCGTTGTTTGTCGAGGCGCGCGGCATCGGGGAAAAATCGCGCGGCGCGAAGATGGATCTCTCGGCGCTCGTCAAGCAACAGTTTGATTTCAGGCCCGAGGCGATTGTCGAGCGATTTGATCTTGCAAAACCGATCTATCGGAATCTTTCCGTGTACGGCCCATTCGGCCGCGAAGATGTTCCGTGGGAGGCCGAGAGATGATACACTAAAAAAGATGTCCTTCTCTATGAGCATTGAGTCTTTTCCCTTGCCGGAACAATCGTCGGCGGAAATAAAACTGATCGAAGATCCGGAAGTAACGGCCGCGGATATTTTTGGCGATTTGCCAGAAGTCGGCGGCAGTAAAATCATCCTTCAAAGACACGAACGCTCTACAAGAAAACTTTCTGGAAAAGAGGGTGAGCGATTAGGCAGTTTAACTCCGGAATCTTCCGAGAGTGTCTACATCCACGCGCGGCGAATTTTGAGAGAAATGTTTGCGTCCGTTAAAGAAGAAGAAAGGCGGGGAGTTTATTTTTTGGTTGTCGGGAGTGATACAAAATTCAGAGGTCAGGGAATGAGAAGTCTCGAAACGGCCAATCAGGTTTTACGTGCGCTGAAAGACGAGTTGGATGAAGAGCGGATGGATCAAGATCGTGTACTCAATAATTTCTCAAAGACAAAACACGCAAGCCCGATTTCTCGCGCGCGGGAGCCACAATTTCTTGATGATTCGCCAACATTCGTGGCGTTCCTTAAGCAAAAATACGGTGAGATGACTCCGGAATTTTGGCAAGCTTTTGAGGAAGATACACATAAAGGAGAACGGCAGAAGTTCAAAGCAGAAGGCCCGGACGAGATGGACAAAAGATTTGTCGGTTACGTTCGAGCCCTCTCAAAATATGCCGTCTATTTTCATAAGAATCATCCGGGCGCACGCCTAGTGATTTGGTGCGTTTCTCATTATGATACTGTGAGCCCGTTTCTTAAGAGGCATATCACGAAAACAGATCCGCTTCAGCCTGTTCCGATCGATTACGGGGCGGGGATCAGCATCGAGATTGATCCGCAAGGAGCTGTTTCCAGTCGATTTCGAGGTAAAGAGTATTGTGTTGATTTTAAGAATTGATTGTTTATGTTACAGAAATTTTGCGACGGGGAATTCGTGTTCAAAGAGTTCACAAAAGAATATGTCGTCCATCCAAAGGGCCTTTTTATCGTGGCTCCTTCTGGAAGTGGAAAGACGCATTTCATGAAAAGGCAAAAGGAGAAAGATTGGATTGACGGGGATGTGATTTGGACAGCGACCGGAGCTCATCCGACGACCGCTTGGTGGAACGAATCTCTTGAAGTAATTTTTGAGATTAACGAGAAGAGCGATATCATCACGAGCCAAGCCAGAAAGTTGGGGCTGTGGATTATGGGTGCGTCGAATGCGTGGCTTGTTCCGGATGCGATTATCCTTCCGGATTGGAAAACTCACCAACATTATATTCAAGAACGGGAGAAGAACAATTACGACGGCGGGGCCACGAGTCGCGATTTCGCGAAAGTGTTTGCGCATCGGGGAGATTTGAAGAAGTTTGCGCGAAAGAATCATGTAAAAATTTTTAAGACGGTCGAGGAGGCCGTTGAACATTTAACAAAAAGTTGACCTTATGAATCGCATTTCATTTCTCACACCACTTATTTTTAGCCTTCTTTTTCTCGGTGCGGGATGCGCTTGGTCTGACAGCGGAAAGTCGAGAGTCCCGGAAACTCCTGCCACGGCCTTAAATTCCTCACCATCTGAAACATCTGTGACTATTCCAGAAAAAATATGGTCGGTTCCAACCATCCTTCCGAGCACGGAAATGGAGAATAAAGTCGTCCGGATTTCCACGCCAAAAGGCGATATAGCGTTCGAGTTGTTCCCAAAGACCGCGCCGCTCACGGTTTCAAATTTTGTGAATCTGGCGAATGGCGGATTTTATGACAGTCTTGTTTTTCATCGTCGAGAGGAGGGATTCGTTATTCAAGGAGGCGATCCGAACGGAAATGGGACCGGCGGTCCGGGATACACGTTTGCGGACGAGCTGAATGACAGTTATTCATACAAGCGCGGAATGGTCGCGATGGCAAACCGCGGGCCGGATACGAATGGATCGCAGTTTTTCATTATGCTCGCCGATGTTCCGCTCCCGAAGAATTATTCCATTTTTGGCCGTGTGATTTCCGGAATGGATGTCGTTGACAAGATTCAGATCGGAGATGTGATGACGAAAGTCTCCGTGGAGTCAGCGAACAAAAAATAAACCGCCGAAGTTCGGCGGCAAGTATTTGTGGTTACTTGTGGGCAGGGGCATCTCTCGGGGCGAGCGCCGCGGAAACATTCACCGTGCCCAGGACAATAACGATCCCTTTGATTTCTACGCCAGCTGACACGCGCGCGGCATTGAAATTGTTGAAAGCGTTGGGGCCGATATAGATGCGTCCGTCGTCGACGCGGATGTCCACGGACGCGCTTTCAGAAAAAATCAGCCTCTCTTTCGATATGTCCGCCAAAGCTTCAAAGGCTTTTTCGCGGCTTGCGATGGAAAGATTCCGAACGGCCGCATGTTGGTCTTTCGGAATACACAAGAACGTGATGGATCTTAGCATCTTCTTCCTCCTTTTTGATTGATGGACTGTGACAGAAGATACGCGTGTCTATATTTTTTGTCAAAGGGAGGGATGTTATTTGTGTTATAATATCTCCTATGCCGCGACTCATCACGGAAAAAACATTTTTTCAATTTCTCAAATGCCCGACATGGGTGTATTTTGACGCGCACGAACCGACGAAGCCACACGATCCGCTTTTTCTTAAATTGCTTGATGACGGATTGATTCCGGAGGTTGAACGAAAGACGCTCGCCTCGCGCGCGGATTTGGCAGAAGTTGCGGCGGAAGATATGGAGGAAGCGTTTCTTGAAACGCTCGCGTTTATGCGTGAAGGTCGGCAGACGATTTATCACGGAATTTTGATTGACAAACATTGGGTCGGACATCCGGATGTGCTGGAAAAAGTCGAGGGAAAGTCCGCGTTTGGAAATTATTATTATGTGGCCGCTGACATCAAGCGATCGCGTCTCATCCGCGATGATTACAAATTTCAGGGATGTTTTTACGCCGAACTCCTTCGGATCATCCAAGGGGTAAAACCACAGCAGGGGTATGTTATCACGCCGGATGCGGTTGTTCTTTCGTATCTGATCGAATCGTTTGAGACCGAGTTTCATCTCACGCTTGCCGAGATCGAGGCGATCGTGGCCGGAAAAAAGCCCGTGCATTTTTTGACATCCGGATGCAAACAGTCGCCGTGGTTTCGCGAATGTCGGCGCGAGTCCGAAGTCTGCGACGATCTTTCCGCGTTGAATCGTATCTGGAGGAAGGAAGTATCGTATTTGCAAAAGGGGGGCGTGCGCACGATCCAAGAAATGTCCCGAGCGTCCGTTCACGAGCTTCAGCGCGTTGCGCCGGATATGGATCCGACGCGGCTCGAATGGATTCGTGATCAGGCCGTCGCGTTTAAAGAGAAACGCCACATCGTCCGCGGGCGCGTATTGCTTCCGGAATCGCGCATTGAACTGTATCTTGACATCGAGAGCGATCCGCTTCGTGATTTTGATTATCTGTTCGGGATTTTGATCGTTGAAAATAATCGTCCAGAGTATCGCGCGTTTTTCGCCGAATCTCCGGATGATCTTCCGAAGATATGGAAAGAATTTTTGTCGTTTCTAGAATCCTACTCGGACGCGCCGATTTTTCATTACGGCCGTTTTGAATCGGAAGTTTTGCACAGGTTTGGAGAGCGGTATGGCTGGTCGGTATTTTTTGACGCCGGACTCGACGGACGTCTTGTGGATTTGCTGTATGTGATGCGTCCAGCCATCGTGTTTCCGCTGGCGTTTTATTCTCTCAAAGATATCGCGACGTACATCGGGTTCGCGTGGCGGGCGCATGACGCGTCCGGAGCCAATTCCGTTTTATGGTTTGAGGATTGGCTGAAATCAAAAGATCCGGCGCTCAAGAAGAAAATTTTGGATTACAATGAGGATGATGTGCTTGCGACATGGAAAGTTGAGCGTTGGCTCCGCGAACAGGCGGGATGATAGCCCTTATCTCATGTGAAAAGGAGGAATTCCGAAAAATCAAGGTTCGTGATTGTGGTTCTCCCGATCTTTCTGATTGGGATCTTGTTTTCGTGTGCATACGGATGGATGTTGCGTGAGCAATGGGTTGCGTTGAAAATGGGGATTACTTTTTCGATTCCATACGCTCGCTATTTGGGTTTGGATTGGCAGGACGCGTATCTCAAAATGATCGGCGATCTTGGCGTGCGGCATGTGCGCATTCCGGTGTATTGGTCCGCGGTCGAATACGCTCCGGAGCGGTTTGATTGGAGCGAGCTTGATTGGCTTATGAAAGTTTCAGAGCAAAATGGCGTGGCCATTACGCTCGCGATCGGAGCAAAAGTTCCTCGATGGCCCGAGTGTTTTATTCCGGAATGGGCACAGGCGCAGGATGTAGACGCAAGAAACGCGTCGCTTCTTGATTTTCTCAATCAAACGGTCGCGAGATACCGTTCATCTCCGGCATTGGAGCGGTGGCAAGTGGAGAATGAGCCATTTTTTCCGTTCGGCGTGTGTCCAGCAACGAGCAGCCATCAGGTTGCGCGCGAAATTTCCGTTGTGCGCGCCACTGATCCGGCGCACCGGATTCAAACGACCATGAGCGGCGAATGGGAGCCATGGTTTTACGCGACCGTTTCCTCGGACACACTCGGTTTTTCTCTGTATCGAACAAGCTGGTTCGAGCTGTTTGGGTATCTGCGTTATCCTCTGCCGCCGTTGATGTATCGTTTGCATGCCTTTGCCGCCCGTTTATTTGTCAAAGAGGTTGTCATTTCCGAGCTTCAGGCCGAGCCGTGGTTTCCGGATTCGTTCCGTTCGCGACCGATTGAAGATTGGTATCAAGTGTTCGGAGCTGACGAACTCCGCGACAATATCGCATTTGCAAAACGCACGGGCATTTCAGAGTTTTATTTGTGGGGGGCCGAGTGGTGGCTGTATATGAAGGAGCAGGGAGATGATCGCCTGTGGGATGCCGCGGAACAGGAGTTTTTGAAACAGCGATGAGGAACTGCTATCATCTAAGCCAACGTCGGCAATCTCCCCTTTCCCCTTCGCCCAACACCTAAAGCACAATTATGTCCAAAGAAATCGTCCTTGATATTGAAACAGAAAATACGTTCCAAGAAGTCGGCGCTTACGATCATACCAAGCTTACGATTTCCGTGATCGGCGTGTATTTTTACGAAACGGACGAGTATCGCGCTTATGAACAGCACGAGTTTTTCGAGCTCTGGCCGAGGCTTGAGCGGTGCGACCGCATCATCGGTTATAACTCCAAATCTTTTGACATCCCGATCATGCATAATTATTACACCGGTGACTTGATGTGTATTCCACATCTCGATATTTTGGAGCAGATCGAAAAATCGCTCGGATTCCGTCTCAAGCTCGACGATGTGGCGCAATCATGCCTCGGACACGGAAAGACCGGTCATGGCCTGCAGGCCGTTGAATGGTGGCGCCAAGGCGAAAAGGAAAAAGTGAAAAAGTATTGCCTCGACGATGTTCGCGTGACGAAAGAAGTGTACGAGTATGGGTTGAAATATAAGGCTCTTGCGTATGAGGATCGTCTTGGAGGGCGCAAGGGAATCCCTGTGGATTTCGCATTCGTGCCAACGACATCGTCCCTTAATCTCACTATGCCGTTTTGAGGTCAAAAACTCCCTAATCTTCGAACGCGAGGAACGATGCTCATCAAAGCCAAAATTGAGCGTCGTTTTTTGATAAAAATTGTGGATAGATTCGCTTTTGACGCAATGGAAGCGCGCCGATAAAATAGAAAGCAACCATTGATTTGTCGTCGGTGGAAAAAAGAAAAGTGGGGAGAATTTTGATTCTCTCTGATTAGTTTTTAATTCGATTGTTTGCGCTCGCCGCCTATGTCTGAACCAATCATGGACCAAACTAGGAAGCCAGAGACCATCCTCGTCACTTCCATTTTGAAGCGAAACGGAAAAGAGGAACCGTTTGATTTTTCGAAACTGCGCCGTTCCATTGAATGGGCTTTGGAAACTTCAGGTATGAAGTGCGAGACTGTGTCCGTTGAGAAGATTTTGGCCCAGGTCATCACGCGTTTGAATAAATATTTTGACGGCCATCGCGTTCCGACATACGGCGACGTGCGCGATCTCATCAATCTTACATTCATTGATTTTAATCTCGGATTCGTTGCCAGGAC
Source organism: uncultured Gammaproteobacteria bacterium (assembly GCA_964588505.1). Taxonomy (GTDB): domain Bacteria; phylum Patescibacteriota; class Patescibacteriia; order UBA9934; family GWF2-40-263; genus CAZPPQ01. Next base: position 17,397 of record CAZPPQ010000003.1, read on the forward strand.
ATACATGGGTTTTAAAGCAGGTATGATTCAACAAAACCGTACGCCGCGTTACGGAAACGGGATTTTGGTTCAACGATATTTCACAAGGCCGGACACGCACCCGTTTGACGCGGTTTCGTGGGATCGACGTGATGCGCGCCTCACGAATGAGAAGGGAAAAGTCGTGTTTGAACAGTTGGGCGTCGAAGTACCTACGACATGGTCACAGACAGCGACGAATGTGGTTGTCTCAAAATATTTTCGCGGAAAAGTCGGGATGCCGGAAAGGGAATCCTCGGTGCGCCAAATGGTCGGACGCGTCGCATCCACTATCGCTCATTGGGGCCGTTGTGACGGATATTTCAAAACAGAAGAGGATGGAAAGACATTTGAAGCGGAACTTATTCATCTGCTTGTGAATCAGATGGCCGCGTTCAATTCGCCGGTCTGGTTCAATGTCGGCGCCAATCCGTTTCCGCAATGCTCGGCCTGTTTCATTAATTCCGTGCAGGACGATATGCGTTCCATTCTCCAGCTCGCGTACACCGAAGGGATGCTGTTCAAAGGCGGATCCGGCACAGGATCAAACCTTTCCACTCTTCGCTCGAGGCAAGAGTATCTGAACGGAAGCAACGGGCGGGCGTCAGGCCCGGTTTCGTTTATGAAGGGATATGACGCGTTTGCCGGAGTGATCAAGAGCGGAGGAAGGACGCGCCGCGCGGCAAAGATGGTCATTTTGAACGCGGACCATCCGGATATCGAGGAATTCATCACCTGCAAGATGGAAGAGGAAAAAAAGGCTTGGGCGCTGATGGACGCCGGATACGACGGCTCGATTGACGGATCGGCTTATGCTTCGATCTTTTTCCAAAACGCGAATAATTCCGTGCGCGTGTCGGATGATTTTATGCGCGCGGTTGACGAGGACAAGGAATGGGTGACGCACGAGGTGACGACCGGCAAGCCGAGCCTTTCGTACCGCGCCAAAGATTTGATGCGTAAAATCGCCGAGGCGACATGGCAGTGCGGGGATCCAGGTATGCAGTTCGATACCACGATCAACCAGTGGCATACCTGCAAAGCGTCCGGACGGATCAACGCGAGCAATCCTTGCAGCGAATATATGTTTTTGGACGATTCGGCCTGCAATCTCGCCTCGCTTAATTTGATGAAATTCCGCCGCGAAATCAACGGCGAGTTTGTGTTTGATGTCGAGGCATTCAAAAAAGCGAATGAAATTATCATCACGGCCATGGAAATCATGGTCGGAAATTCGAGCTATCCGACGCCGGCCATTGAGCATAACAGTTTTGAGTTCCGCACGCTCGGCATCGGATATGCGAACCTCGGGGCTCTGCTTATGAGCCGCGGGCTTGCGTACGATTCGGATGCCGGACGTAATTTGGCCGCGGCCATCACTTCGCTTCAGAGTGGCCATTGCTACGAACAGTCCGTAGAAATAGCGAAAAATATCGGCCCGTTCGCGCAATATCCGTTGAACGCGTCATCTATGACGCAAGTGATGCAAATGCATCGCGACGCTTCTTATCATATTCCTTCGGACGGTGTGCCCATGGATTTGCTGTTCGAGGCGCGCAAGGCATGGGACAACGCGCTCGCCGGCGCGCAGGCGCACGGAACCCGGAATGCGCAGATTTCCGTGTTGGCGCCGACCGGAACCATTGCGTTTTTAATGGATTGCGACACGACCGGCGTTGAACCCGATATCGCGCTCGTGAAGTACAAATGGCTTGTCGGAGGAGGCATGCTGAAGATAGTGAACAGTACGGTAACAGAGGCGTTTAAGAGGCTTGGATATGCGGATGTCGAGGCCGCGGACATTCTGAAATATATTGACGCGAACGACACGATCGAGGGTGCACCGCATCTTAAGGAAAGCCATTTATCGGTGTTTGATTGCGCGTTCAAGCCGGCCAAGGGTATGCGGACGATTTCGTATATGGGTCACTTGCGTATGATGGCCGCGGTTCAGCCGTTCATTTCCGGCGCGATTTCCAAGACCGTGAATATGCCGCACGAGGCGACGGTCGAAGAGATCGAGTATGTGTATCGGGAAGCGTGGCGCATGGGGATAAAAGCCGTGGCTATTTACCGCGACGGGTCCAAGCGCCAGCAGGCTCTGACAACTTCAAAAGAAAAGGACGCCAAAAAAGCGAACGGCGACCGGAAAGAAAGTCCGGCAACGGCCATTGTCGCGACGGCTGAAGGCAAGCCGCGCCGCCGCCGCCTCCCGAACGAGCGCAAGTCCATCACGCATAAATTCACGGTCGGGAATCACGAGGGCTACATTACGGTCGGGCTCTATGATGATGGAACACCTGGTGAATTGTTCGTAACGATTTCAAAGGAAGGATCGGTCATCAGCGGATTGATGGACAGTTTCGCGAAAGCGGTTTCCATCGGATTGCAGTACGGCGTGCCGCTCGACGTGCTGGTCAATAAATTTGTTCATGTCCGCTTCGAACCGTACGGATTCACGAACAATCCAAACATCCGGATCGCGAAGTCCATCGTTGACTATTTGTTCCGATGGCTTGCAATGAAATTTTTGTCCGAGGAGGCCCAGCGGAGCGTCGGGATCAATCTGCCTATCGCGATCGAGGTCGGGGAGAATCATGATGTGTCGCTCGTTCACACCCAAACACACGAAGATCCGTCGGTTGTCGAGGCTCCAGCAGAGCCGCAAGCCAATCTTTTTCAGTCCAAAGCAAAAAATTTTTACTTGACCGGCACGTTTGACAATCAATCTGATGCGCCGGTCTGCGACACCTGCGGTTCCATTATGGTGCGAAATGCCTCGTGCTATAAGTGTTTGAATTGCGGATCTACGAGTGGATGCAGTTGAGAGAGATTGTTTTGAACAGCCGCATCAGCTAAACCATCTCTAAAGTTTGTTCATAAATGATTTTATGACCGATCAAGATGTCTCGACAGGAGAAATTATGGAGTTTCTCCAAAAAAATATGATGTTGAGAGACAAAGTAAAAGATTTCGTCCGACAGGAACTTGGACAGACAGAATCGAGGATCTTGACATCCGTTGATAGATTTGCAAAATTGCACGAGACATTGGATCAGGAATTGGTTGCTTTGCGCGACATGTATCATCGTTTGGAAGAACAGATGGAAATGATAGAACAGAAAGTCGGTATTTTTGTTTGAAAATGCAATCATTTTTTGTTTCAGCAAAAGCGCTTCTCATCAACCCTCGCGGGATGATTTTGGTTTTGCACGAAAAGGAGAAAGATCGTTGGGAGTTTGTCGGCGGCCGGATAGATGACGGCGAGCGGCCTGAAGAGTGTTTGGCGCGGGAGATTCGCGAGGAGATTGGAGTTTTGATGAATACAAGTCGTGCGGACGTTTTTTACACAGACCGATTTTTGACAAAAAAAGGCGCGTCGGTTTTGCGATTGTTTTTTTTGATTCCGGATGGTGAGATTCATCCGATTTTGACCGCGGAGCATGACCGATTCGCATGGGTGGATCCGAAACAGCCTTTGTCGGAAGAGATGAGAAAAGATGTCGGAGATGTGTTCGCGCGGTATTGTGAGCACGAAGGGATTGTCGTTTCCGCCGATGTTCCGCGCGCGCACGAAGGGTTCGGGCTTATTCAAGTGTTTACCGGAAACGGAAAGGGAAAAACGACTGCCGCGCTCGGGGAGGCGATTCGCGCGCTTGGCGCCGGAAAGCGCGTCGGGATCGTGTATTTTGACAAAGGCGGCGACCACTATTCGGAGCGTCGGTTTTTACAGTCTTTGGTCCTGTCAACTACCGGCTGTCAGCTACGAGCTGTGAGTTATGTTGCTACCGGCCGTGACCGGATGGATTTGTCCACAGGACGATTCGACTTTTCGATTACGGAAGCTGACCGAACAGAAGCCGAACGCGGGTTGCAAGCGGCCCGTGATTTTTTTGAAGAGGGCCGCGATCTTGTTATTTTGGACGAGGTTAATTCGACCGTGAGTCTTGGAATGATTGATGAACAGGCAGTGCTTGATCTTTTGGATGAAAAGCCGGAAAAGATCGAGGTTGTGATGACAGGCCGTGCGGCGCCGGCATCATTTTTGGCGCGCGCGCATCTTGTGACAGATATGCGCCTCCGAAAGCATTATTTTTATTCTGGCGTTAAGGCAAGGGAAGGGCTTGATTATTAGAAAAACATTTCCAATGAAAATTTGAAATGTCTTGATTGGTCGGGCTGGCGGGATTTGCCAGCCTTTGCGTAAGTCTTCGGCTGGTCCGCCGAAGCTTTAGCGAAGGCGGAAACCCGCGGCCTTATGACAATATGGTCGGGCTGGCGGGATTTGAACCCGCGGCCTCTTGGTCCCGAACCAAGCGCGCTAGCCAGCTGCGCCACAGCCCGACCTTATTGTCATAAATGGGGCTCGTCGGTTTGGCTTTGCCAGACATCGCCGAGCCCGTCTCGACGGCTTAGAGTCAAGCAGTTGGCTCTTCGCTCGGTCTCGACTCCCTCACCAAGCGCACTAGCCAGCTGCGCCACAGCCCGATGATAGCGAATACTATAAAGGAGATTCCATCGCAGAGTCAAGGTTGTTTTCTTTCTCCGGATGATTCTTTATAATATCGGAATCTTTCTATGTTTTTATATCTGGTTTATTTAATCGTATTTTTTTTGCTCGCGTCGCTTGCGTATGCCGCCTCGCGCGGCGCGCCGTGGGTGCCGACATGGAAGCGCGACATCGCGCGGCTTTTGCCGCTTTTGAATTTGAAGCCCGGGCAAAAGATGTATGAGCTCGGATGCGGGGACGGGCGCGTGTGTCTTGCGGCCGCAAAAGGGAACGGCGCGGAAATTGTTGGTGTCGAGCTTTCGTTTTTGCAATGGGCGATTGCCGAGCTTACGAGACGCCTAAAAGGAATTCGGAACGCGAGATTTGTCTGGGGCGATATTTTCAAGCAGGATTTATCGGACGCGGATGTTGTGTACATTTTTTTGATGCCAAAGTTTTATGAAAAATTACGACCGAAATTTCAGAAAGAATTGCGGCCCGGCGCGCGGGTCGTAAGTTATGTATGGCCGATCGTCGGATGGAATCCGCTGGTTGTTGATGAAATCGCCGGGGAATCGAAGATTTATGTGTACGAGATTCCCCAAGCTTATAGGTGTTAGCTTATAGCTTATAGAGGTCATGTGGGCGACGAATTACGAATCAGTACTAATACACGAATCCTCTTTTTTATTCGTTATATTCGTATTTATTCGTAATTCGCCGCAGTCGTGATTTTCCTATAAGCTATTTCCTATAACCTATAAGCTTTTCAGAAAAAGATAACCCCCGCGGTTCCAGTGTGGAACGCGCGGGGGTTTATGCAAAGACGAGAGTTATTTTTGTAGAAGAGCCTGTCTGACTTGTGCGTCGCATACTGCCGATCTCACAAGTTCTTCGAGCTCCTCGAGAGTCAATGTGGTTGCTGGCTTGTCCGTGTGCGTGGACGAGCCGTTGTGAAGCGCGCCGGCCTTGGCATGGAAGTACCAGTGCTTGGCCTGGCCAGTAAGTTCTACATCCACTTCTTCTCTCACAATTTTGCAGAGAGTCGCGAACGTTGCACTCATGGCATCGCCATCGTTCGGCGGTCTCGAGTGCATGATGTCGTTTTCCCGGCACCCGACATAGAACGCGATCTCCGGTATGAAGGGTTTGCCCTTCGGGCCGGAGAAAATGTTCATATGTCCATCGCTGTGGCGTTGGACAATGATGTCCGCCTGACGCATTGCGCGCAACCACTTGTGCATGGACTCGAGGTCCGTCCGCACAAACGCCACACGCAAGTCGCCCATCTTGACCATCTTCCCGTGCGCCTCGAATTCCTTCGGACACACGCGATGGAACTCATCCCCCTGTTTCAGATTTGCCTCGACCATCGCCTGTACAAAATTGAGGTAGAGGCCGAGCGCATCCTTATCCACTTCGCGGTAGGCCTGCAGAGTCTTGAGGACAGTAGCGACACTCAACATTTCTTGTCCAGCCTCGGTGTCGCTCTTACGCACATTGATGAGCAATGTTCGGACGTTTGGCCAGCGGTCAATTTCGAGAAATCGCGCCACCAGATCCGCCGAACATGTGTTCGGTAGACGACCCTCGATTCTGTGTTCGTCGAATTCACCATGGCCGATCCCGATGAACACAACACGGTTGAGCGCGATCTTTTCCTCGACGCAGTGCGTGAGTGCAGATTCGTAGCTCGGCTCGAACCGGATGACCGGCGGATTTTCGAGAGTCCAGTACCACTTGCGCTGGCCGAAAAGTTTGATCAGAGCCATCGCCACAAGTTCGTCCAGATGAGGACGAAGATGAGTTACAATGTGCGTGATTTTTTGCCGTCGCGGTTTTTCCACGCAACCCCCGTCCTTCTTCTCCGGCCCTTGTTCGATTCTCATTCTGTGCCTCCGGTTCTGCTCGCGTTTCCGCGGCAAAACATATGAAAAGATCGTTCGTCTTCGGCCGAAAATGGCCCGTGAAAGACTCAAAAAGATACCACACTTTGCTCAAATTGTCAACCCTCGATATAATCCGCGTAAGATATTAACATCACTTTTTTATCGTATGACAATCGAAGAGCTCCTTCATCACCTTGAACAGAACACCCAACTCACGGTTTTGAATTCCCCCTTTTTTTACACAGGCAAAGCGCGCGTCGTGTTGGATGGGGGGGATACGCGCGTGTGGCTGTATGGCGAGGACGGCGATGTGCTTGCCATTTCTCCAGATGCCGAAGAGATTGTCTCGTTTGAAACTATTGATACGGATGTTGAGCCACAGGACGGAATGGTGCTGTATCAAGGGAACGAATTTGAGTTCAGTTACGAAGACAATGGCGCAGTAACGGAAACAGAAGGCGCGGTCGGAATCGAAGAGGGAGACAGCTATGGAATCAATGATTACGAATCGGATGCCGGAGAAATCGTCCGGTTCATCACGAATCATAATACAGGCGACAGGCAGGCGCTGTTCGGAAAGATTGTGGTTGAGGAGGACATCCTGCCAGCCGCATAATTCGGTTATCATGTCCAAAATTTTTGTATTCATCTTGATCGGCGTCACATTAGTGATGTCATTTGTGTTCGGCACGTATGTCGTGCTCGGAAAATTCAGGCCGGATTTGGAGCTCCTCCGCATGGCCAGCGCGATGTCTCGCACCCAGTCTGTCGAACAAAAGACCGGTATGACGTGGAGCGATGGGAATGGAGAGCTGGCGACCCTGCTCGCGTCCGGAACAATCTTGTGGAAGCCTTCCGGAGCAGTGGAACACGACACGAAGTTTCGGGTGATTCGATTGATCGGCGGGCAAAGTTATACGGACTTGTCTGGAGAAATTCGCGCATCAGAATCCGGAACATTTTTAACATACGATCCGCCAGGTCCGTCCGTAACCGGCGTTTCGTTTTCTGAACCGAACACATGGGTCTTATTTGGTCCAGGCGAGTTTGCCGCGTGGGGGTCGGTGTTTCCGCGCATGGATATCCCGCTTTTGAGAGAAGGAGGAAGTTCTTGGACTCTTGACGCGCTTCAGCGTTTTCGTGTTGTTGTGGCGAAAGCCGATGCGCTTGTCCCAACTTCAAAAGCTCGAAAAGAAACGATCAACAGAGTGAAGACGCGCATGTTTGACGTCGCGTTTGATCCCGATGCTTTGCGCAGTTTTTTGTTGGATGTTTCGCGAGCAAGAACAGGCGAGGAGCCGTCGAATGAGGATCGGCTGGCGATCGAGGCTGACGTCCGCGCATGGGCGAGCTTGAATTACACTGTGTGGATTGGAGAAAAAGATCATCGTCTGTATCGCGTGCGCGCCGAAGGAAAGCTGGCCAGCTTCCTTTCTGATTTTTCGAATTACGACCGTCCGTTTGTGGTTTCCGCGCCGGACCGCTCGCTCGCGTTTGATCAAATTTATTCCCGCACGCTCGGCAAGCTTCCAGAAACGAAAGTTTTACGAACCGGAGCGGTCGCGAGCCAATTTTTATCGTCCGTTTCGGTTTCACTGCCGACATTCAACATTACCACCGCTGATGTGGACGGCGACGGACTTGATGCTCTGCTTGAAACTTTTTACGGAACGGATCAACGAAATTCGGACACGGATCGCGACGGTGTTTCGGATGGGGACGAAGTCCGCGCCGGCAGAAATCCAACCGGGCGCGGGCCGCTGTTTGGGTTCGGGTTGCGGTAAATTTTATAGGTCCTATCGGACCAATAGGATCTATGGAAGAGGAAAAGAATCATGGACGGTGGTTCGTCGCGTCAGGCACGACACAGACATACACGCGCCGCGCGCGCTTGTTGCGTCTCGCGTTTGCATTGCTTGCGGCCATCATTTTGATGCGCGTCGCTCTTCTGCAAGTGTTTGATCACGATGTCTACAGGGCTCTTGCAAGCGGTCAACATGAGCTGTTTGAACAACTTTTCCCAACACGCGGCTCCATTTTGGCGCAAGATCTCAAAGATAAGACAACCGTAACGATCGCGATGAACGAGCAGGCAGGATTCATTTTTGCCGAACCGCGGAATGTAAAGGATCCAGAGGGTGTTGCGCGAAAGCTCGGAACATTGCTCGGATACGAAGAAGATAAAATCGCGGATCTTTGGAGGAGACTGTCAGATAAGCAGGACCCGTATGAGCCGATAGAGCATCGGGTGCCGAGCGAGGTGATGGAAAAGATTAAGAGACTCGAACTCTCGGGCGTTCGCGCGTCGCTTGAAACCGTGCGTTTATATCCGGAGCGCACGCTTGGCGGTCATATGCTCGGATTTTTAGGATATGATGAGACCGGCCGCCAAACCGGCAAATACGGCATTGAAGGATATTTTGAGCGGGATCTTGCAGGCAAGATGGGGTTTCTCAAGTCCGAGCGCGATATTTCCGGAAGGATTATCGCGCTCGGCGAACGCTCGCTTGAGCCGGCGGTTGACGGAAGCGATGTTATCCTTACGATTGACCGAACAATCCAACATATCGCCTGCACCGCGTTGCAGAAAGCTGTCACATCGTATCAGGCCGATGGCGGCAGCGTTGTCATCATAGAACCTTCCACAGGAAAAGTGCTCGCTATGTGCGGTGCGCCGGATTTTGATCCGAATCTGTACCGCGAAACTGCGGATTTGAATGTTTTTAATAATCCGGCCACTTTTAAGGCGTACGAGCCAGGCTCGATTTTCAAGCCGATCACTATGGCCGCGGCGCTTGACTCCGGAGCCGTCTTACCGTCAACTTCATTTGAAGATACAGGCGCGATTGAAATAGACGACAAAACGATCAGAAATTCAGACGGGGTCGCAAACGGGCCGCAGACCATGACGCAAGTTCTCGAAAAGTCGTTGAACACCGGCGTGATTTTTGCCATGCGCAAAACAGGACGCTCGGCATTCGTGGATTATGTGAAGCGGTTCGGATTCGGACAGGCGACCGGCATCGAGCTTGAGACAGAGGTTGCCGGCAATATCAGCTCGCTTAAATCAAAAGGGGAGATTTTCGCGGCAACGGCTTCGTTTGGTCAGGGGATTACCGTGACGCCTTTGCAAATGGCCAGCGCGTTTGCGGCAATCGCGAACGGCGGTGTTTTGAAACAGCCATACATCGTTGAAGAAATTCGTCGTTCGGATGGGTCTGTTGAAAAACGAGAGCCAAGGGATATCCGGCGCGTGATTGAAACGAAATCAGCCCGCCTGCTAAGTGCGATGCTTGTTGCCGTTGTTGAAAACGGACACGGAAGACGCGCCGGCGTTCCCGGATATTACATGGCCGGAAAAACCGGAACCGCGCAGGTTGCGAAAAAGGACGGAGTCGGATATGAAGAGTGGACAAACATCGGATCGTTCGGCGGATTCGGTCCGGCAGAGAACCCGCGGTTTGCCATGGTTACTCGTATTGACAATCCGCATGATGTCCCTTGGGCCGAGACAACCGCTGCCCCGTTGTTTGGGGAAATCGCCGCGTTTCTGCTACAGTATTTCGAGATCCCCCCGACACGATGAAAGGCTCTAGGCTTTGGGCTCTAGGTCTCGGCTCTGCATTTTCTTTGTCAGCCCACAAAGAAAATGGGGCGTGGGTTTAAGAAGGGGGGGAGACCCCTTTAAAAATATTGAAATATGAAATATTTTTTTCAATCCATTCTCGCATGGTTAGCGAAACGCGTCATAACGAAGTATGCTCCGGTTGTCGTTGCTGTGACAGGATCGGTCGGAAAAACGTCTACGCGCAACGCGATCGCGGCGGTGCTCGCCGCGAAGTTTCGCGTGCGTTCGCCGAAAGAAAATTACAACAACGAGTTTGGCGTGCCGCTCACGATTATCGGCGCTATGTCACCAGGACGATCTGTCTTCGGGTGGCTTGCTGTTTTTATGAAAGCCGCCGGATTGTTTTTCGTCCGCGACCGATCGTATCCGAATATGCTTGTGCTTGAGTTCGGGGTGGATCATCCTGGTGATATGGTACATTTATGCGATCTCGCACGGCCTAATGTCGCCGTGTTTACAGCTGTCTCGCCTGTGCACGCGGAACATTTCGGGTCTCTTGAGGCTTTGATAAAAGAAAAGGCCGTGATGATCAAAGCCGTGCCAGAGGATGGACTGGTCGTGCTGAACGCGGATGATCCAAAAGTGATGGCAGAGCAAGGCGCGGCAAAAGCCAGCGTCCTTACATTCGGTTTTTCCGCGATTTCCGATATTCGCGGAGAGAATGTGAGTATGAAGACGCGCGAAGACGGATTTTTTGAAGCGCACGAGATATTTGCCGAGTTGTCGTTCGATGTGATTGATGATGATGGACGCGAGACGGTCAGGCTCGAAAACAGATTGGGCGCAGGAGTGATGAACGCCGTCCTTGCGGCTGTTGCGGTCTCGAAGCATTTCGGTATAACGCTTGAGGAAATCATTCCGCTCGTAAAAAACATTCCAATCCAGCCGGGACGATTGAATTTGCTTGCCGGCATCAAAGGCTCGCTTATCTTGGATGATTCCTACAACGCCGCTCCGGCATCTATGAATGTTGCGCTTGAAGCGCTCGGAATGTTTTCTCCATTTGAATCTTCTCGTCGTATCGCGGTTTTGGGAGCTATGGCCGAGCTCGGAGCATATAGCGCGGAGGCCCATCATGAGGTTGGCAAACGTGCGGCTCATGTCGCGGATTTGTTGGTTGTTGTCGGAGAAAAGGCGAAAGGGATTGCCGTCGGCGCAAAAGGGGCCGGGCTTATGGATGCGCAGATCCAGTGGTTCGCGGATTCGATTGAGGCCGGGCGGGAATTGGACAGGCAGATAAGCAAGGGCGACATCGTGCTCGTGAAAGGTTCGCAGAGCGCGCGTATGGAGTATGTGACAAAAGATCTTATGGCCGACTCGCTTCGGGCTTCGGAGTTGCTCGTGCGGCAGTACGGGAAGTGGCTGAAGGAATGAGTTTTGAAAGACTCTTGCGTATTTTTTGTGTTTAGTTAAGATGAGTTGGCTGTACTCACACAGAACCACAAAAAGGAGGATGAACCATGTCAGACAATGTAAGAGTAGAAACATTGAGACGTCTGATTCTGGACAGCGTCGATCCTGCCACGGGTTCTCAAGAAAACGAATCACCGGAAGCCGTATTGGCACGAGAGTGGTTTGAGGCTGGATTTTCTCGCGAAGTGCTGTTCGAACTCATTCTGGTTTTTTTCGAAACGCTGTTAGTGGCGTTGAGGGACAGAAAAGCTGAAGCGGTTTTGCGCGGCCTGCGTCTGGCCGGACTCATTGCTGACCCTCTGCTTTACGACCCGGTGCTGTCCGTGTACAATCTTGCGCCCATCGCGATAGAACCAAAGCTTGCCACGGATATTCGTTTGCAGGCGCTTGAGGCGCTTTGGAAGATCAGCGCGGCTGGAGTGCGGAAGGATCCGGTTCTCGCCGCCCGGGCAAAAGCTTTTTGGCTCGCGCTCATTGAGATCAAGCCAGTGTCGAGCGTGTTCTCATTTATGCCCAAAAGAGATTTGGACAAAGCCGAGGCACGCCGTATTATTGACGGGACTTTCGGCGGTTGAGCTCTCTTTTCCGGACATCAATATGTCCGGTTTTTGTTTGTTGGGGTCATTGTTGGGGTCAGGTCTTGGGATGTGAATTTGTTCAGGCCATGTTATGAGATAAAAAATCGGCCGATGGGCCGATTGAGTCTAGCGTCTCTTATTTAACAATTTGGAGATGTCTGTGGCCGTGCCTGATTGGTTGTATGCCAGTGAAACCTTCAAGACGCGTGAGAACCTCACCGTTTTTGGTTATGATCGCGAGATCCCTCCCGAACTCTTCTGCATCGAGAGCGACGAAGAACAAAGCAATGGCGCGGCGAAAAAATTCTTCAATCGATCCCTCTGTCTGTTCAGCGCGCAGGTTTAGGGCTTCTCCTAACTGTTTGCTAATGTTGATTGTTAAGATGTAGCGCTCATCTTTCAATGACGCGATTGGAGAAGGTTGCGGATTGGCTTTTGGCGAGGGAAAAAAGAAACTGGAAAGACAAAGCGAGATTATCCCAATGATTCCAAACATCCCAGCGCCCACTAATATCATGAGAAACAAATTACCCCAATAGTCTTCTCTCATATTGATTCCTCCATGGGTTGGGGGTTAAAAGAACGCCACGTCAAGACGTTATAGCAAAAGAAATAGAAACGTCAAGGCTTGACTATGTTTGTGGAATAAAAAACCGCCAAGATGGTTGGCGGAAAGTAGTAAATGTTGTCAACGGCGCGGAAGTGGATCTTCTGGCGACCGAATCGCGAATGACCATTGCTGTTCTTTGTATTGTTCTCGAAGAATCCTGCGAAGCTCATCGTAACTTGTCGCAGTTACAACGACAGGCTCTCCTTCTCTTGTATCGAGCAAGGCAATGTGCTCTTTTTTTGGAAGTACGATTTGGGAATGCTGTATTTTTACAGCATATCATAAACTTTTGGTTAACGCAAAAAAATATCGCGTATGCCGCAGGGCATGCGCTCGCATAATTACCAAAATACCGTCCGGCAAAAACCGAACGGTATTTTGGTGACCCTACCGGGACTCGAACCCGGGTTTGCTCCGTGAGAGGGAGCCGTCCTAAACCGCTAGACGATAGGGCCGCGAAAAAGGTGCGGCTATAATAGGCGATGGCGGCGAAGAAATCAAGAGATGGAATAAAAAAATACATCCCGTAAAGTAAGGATGTATGGCGTGTTAGGCCTTCGGAGCCTCGTCAATGTGGATGATATTTCCCTCGAATTGTGCAGGATTTAGTGGATTTTCGTTGGGTCCGAAGATGTTCATAAGATCGAACATCTGGAAACGGCAGAATCCACGTTCATCTTCATTGAGAAGTTGTGGTTCTATATTGCGATCGATAAAATGATCGGCATAAGTCGCGCGTCCTTCCCGTGTCAATTGAACCCACACAAAATCGTTTACGTTGATTTGCACGATTTTCTCCTTTGATTGGGACAATTCCCAAGTAAAGGCTTATCATTTTTTCTTTTTTTCTGTCAAGTTAGTGAACTACTTCACTTCGCCCTTGTCGGAGTTTCATTAGGGGATAAAAAACACATCCCATGATGTAGGGATATGTGCGACGTTTTAGGACTTTTGCACAACTTGGAAGTACGCATCGATGATGCCGGTATCATCCGGAATCACCATAGAATCGAATCCTTGTTCTTCCGCCGTGTCATCGTCTTCTTGTTCATCCGGTTTCTTCGTTTCGTTCTCTTCCATCATTGCCATGGTCCTTTCCAAGATCCTCCCAATGGTCTCGAGAACTTTTGCACTCACTTTTTCGCAGGTGACAGAGGAGTAGTCAAGCCTGAATGGCTCCCCCATAGCTTCAAGGATCTGATTCAGAAGGTACGCGAGGTAGGCTATATAGGCCGGATCATTGTGGTGTGTGGAGAGCAAAGGAGTAGCATCAAGTCGTTTGTTCCAAGATCCGATGTTTCCGTATACGTTCTCACGGCGGATCGTTCCAACGCAATTAATGCAAATTTTTTCTCCTATCTGAAGTCCTCGAAGCGAAAAAGGGACTCTAAACTGAGACATGACTGACTCCTTTCCTATGGGCTTATGGGATGATTCCCAAACAGAGTTTTACGCTTGTTCCTTTATTCTCTCAACAAAAAATCTCTCCTTGCAAGAAGGAGAGACAAGAGAGATGCGTCTAGCGGCGCGCGAATTTTGTTGAAGTACCGGGCCGTGAATGAATTATCACGACTCCGGCGAAGCGGCCGATCGGAGTACGGACGATCTCAACGCGCTCGCACGATTTGAGGTTGACCGGCTTGCCCGTGTCGAGACAGAGGAACCGACCGTCGAGGTGTACGCGCCAGCGTTGGTTGAACATGCGTCCGATGTTTTCGCGATAGAAGATCGCGAGTTGTGTGCGTCCGCGTTCGACATTGCTGTAGTATTGCACGGTCTCGCAGGCATCATACGCGACGCATTTTTCCGGTGTTGCGTAGACATCGCACATGGGCCGCGTGGCGCAGGCCAGCTGAAATCCTTTTCGTCCGGTCGGATCCGTGTTCACGATCCAGTCGGTTCCGAATTGGGTCAGAACAAACTCCGGATTGGCAACGATCAGCGCGGCCGATTGAGATCGAACAGAAAGCGGCGGGCTGATTGGTCTTGTCAGAACGACCGCGTTCTCACGCGCTCTCGTGATCTGCCCGGTTGTGGCGCACGCAGTCAGAAAAGAAAAAAAGATCAGAATGAACTGCTTTTTTGTTTGCACTTTCTTCCTCCTTGGTTGAATGCGGAGGCAAGCATATCAGAAGCGATTTTTCTTGTCAATCGCAACCGTTCGTCATCGGACAGATTGATAGCCGCCAGGTATGCCGTGCGGAGAGAATACGATTTGCCACAGCTGATTTTGGCGCGCGCGGAACGAGCCGGCGCAGGAAAGCAAATAAAACCGCCACAGGCGGAAGAACCGGTCTCCGTATGTTTCGCGGAGCGACGGCCACGCGCGTTCGAAATTCGCATCCCATGCCATGAGCGTTTTGTCATAATCCGTTCCAAAGCTATGCCAGTCTTCCATCACAAACAATCCTTCGGCCGCACGCGTGATTTGCGCGGCAGATGGGAGCATGGAATTCGGGAAAATGTATTTTTCGATCCACGGATCCGTGGATCGCACGGATTGGTTTCCGCCGATCGTGTGGAGGAGAAAGATTCCGTCCGGAGCAAGGCATCGTCGAACCATACTCATGTACGTCCGATAATTTTTGTATCCAACATGCTCGAACATGCCGAGTGAGACGATGTGATCGAACACACTGCGCGTATGACGATAATCTTGCAGGAAGATTTCAACCGGCAGTCCTTTGCATCGTTCGCGCGCGAGTGTTGCCTGTTCTTTTGAGATCGTGATCCCGACGACGCTCGCGCCGTAGCGTTCAGCCGCAAATGACGCGAAACTTCCCCAGCCGCATCCGATATCCAGCACGCGCTGTCCGGCTTTGAGGCCGATCTTCCGGCAGACAAGATCAAGCTTCGCTTCCTGCGCTTCATCGAGCGTTGTCGCTTGCGACCAGTAACCGCAAGTGTAGGTGAGGCGTGCGTCAAGCATGGCGCGATACAGATCATTGCCAGCATCGTAATGCGTTTCGCCGACGCGAAATGTGCGGCGCCCTTTTTGGCGGTTTGAAACAGAGGCAACAATCCAGCTCCAGATGAGAGCCGCGTTCGGACGCAAGGCCGAACGCGCGTCGGCACGCACGAGACGCGCAATAAGCTCATCCAACCGTTCGCAATCCCACCAGCCATCCACATAGGATTCGCCGAACCCAAGTGTGCCGCCGCGAAGGACGCGCGCGTAAAATGCGTCGTTGTGTATTTGTAGATCCCACGGCCTGGTTCCGTTGAGTTTTACATCAGCCGTTTCAAGGACCGAGAGAATGGGATGCGGAAATGTATTCATAAGACTCGCGACCTCATAAACATAACATAATGCGAGAAATATGTTATACTCTCTATTATGCCTTTGGAGGAATTACTTTTTCAAATCGGGGCCATTATTGTTATCGCTTCCGGCCTTGCCATGGTTGCCCACCGCTTGCGCCAGCCGCTCATCATCGCGTACATCCTGGCAGGTGTTGTTGTTGGTCCGAGTTTATTCGGGATCGTCCGGTCCTCTGAAATGTTCGACGCACTCTCGCAAATTGGTGTCGCGTTTTTGTTGTTCACGATCGGCCTCGGGTTGAATTGGCGCAAAGTGCGGGAGGTTGGAAGCATCGCGTTCGCGGCAGGAATCGGACAAATCGTTTTGACCGCTCTTTTTGGGTTCGTCCTTTCGCTGTATCTTGGATTCCCGCTTCTCACGAGCCTTTATCTTTCGATCGCGCTTACCTTTTCGAGCACCATCATTGTCGTGAAGCTCCTAATGGATAAAGAGGAGATTGACACGTTGTACGGTCGCATTACAGTCGGAATTCTCCTCGTACAGGATTTTGTTGCCATGCTTCTCTTGCTTGCGATCGGAGCAATCGGCCGCGGGGCCGGTGTGCAGGATATCTTGATTCAGTCGCTTCTCAAAGGACTCATTGTTCTGCCGATCCTCTGGATTGTCTCCGCAAAACTCATCCCGCGCATCGTCGCATACGCGGCGCGATCGCAGGAGCTTCTGTTCATGTTCGCCATTTCCTGGTGCTTTCTCGTAACTGGTGTTTTCGCGTGGTTCGGATTCGGATTTGAGTTTGGCGCGCTCATGGCAGGCGTTTCGCTTTCCGGCACGCTCTTTCATCGTGAAATGACAACGCGTGTCCGTCCGATCCGCGACTTTTTTCTCATCATTTTTTTCATCGTGCTCGGGACACATCTACAGATTTCATCGCTCAAGGATTTGTGGATCCCGCTTGTCGTGTTTTCCATTTTTGTCCTGATCGCGAAGCCGGTGATTGTTCTGATTTTGACGCGCGCGTTTGGGTATCATCCGCGCACCGGCTTTCTCACGGGCGTTTCGCTCGCGCAAATTTCTGAGTTTTCGTTCATCCTTCTTGCGGCCGGAATCGCGATGAATCATCTTCATCCTGATGCTCTCGCACTCATGACCGAAGTCGCGATTATCACGATCGCGTGCAGCTCCTATGGAATCGTTCACAATGAGAGCCTTTATGAGCGTCTGATAAAATTTCTCTGCTGGTTTCGACCGTCATGTGCAAAAGCCGGCAGGCATATAAAAGAAAAGAAGGAAACGAGCCGTGTCATCATGTTCGGATTTCATCGCCTTGGCACTGGCGCGCTCGAGATGATCCGTTCGTTGCACCGGCCGTATCTCATTGTGGATTTTGATCCGCAAGTAATTCGCGACTTGCATATCCAAGGCGAGCCGGCAGTGTACGGTGATGCGGCAGACGAGCACTTTCTCTCCGAATTGCAAGTCGAAAATGCCACGTCAATCATTTCAACGATTCCGGATGCCGGAGTAAGCTTGTCCATCCTTTCTTATTTACACCGTAAACGGTTTCGCGGAGCCGCGATTGTCTGCGCGAGGACGCACGAGGAGGCCGAGTCGTGCTACAAGGCCGGCGCGACGTATGTGCTTGTGCCAAACCTACTCGGAGGAGAGAAGTTCAGGGAGATGCTGGAGGAAAAGGGGTTCGGCAAAATCGCATGGGCGCGAAAGAAGAAATAGTGTGCCACACTGAATTTCTGACTTCCTACGCGGCCCCTCGACCCGACCGAACGACTTGAGTCGTTCGGTCGGGCGGGCAGGCCCGTGGAATAAATGAGAAACCTTGACCAAAAATCGTCTTTGGAGTAAGGTTCGCGGTTG
>CAZPPQ010000004.1:0-24714 GCA_964588505.1 uncultured Gammaproteobacteria bacterium
AAAACAGAACGGATGCATCCGTTCTGTTTTTATGGCTCCGGGGGTGGGGATCGAAGGGTGTCGAAATTTTGTTGTCTCTTTATTCATCGTCCTTTTTCTCTTCCGGCGGGCCGAAGCGGCGCTCGTGAATGCGGGCGTCGCGGATCATTCTGTCCATCTGTTCTTTTGAAAACAATGGACCTCGCCGTTTGGATGATCCTCGCGGCCGTTTGGCAAACTCCTGCGCCAAACGCTGCGAAAAGCGATTGCGGTCGGCTTTATCTTCGATACCGAGCGCGTCGAGCGCGTCGAAAAATACATATGGTGCCTTTCGACCGAGTTTCATTTCAACGCTTACACGATCAACCAAGGCATGCCACATTGGGGAAGATTCAGTTTCCGGCATAATTAGGAAATGTTACGGATAATAAAAGATGTCTCTGTCGCTCCGGCTTGCACGTGAACTGCTTCGCCGATCGTCCGTCCAATGAGTACGACGCCGAGCGGAGAAACATGAGAGATGCGTCCGCGCGCCGGATTCGTTTCCTGCGGCCCTACGATTTCGTATGTTTTTTGTTCTCCTCCGGATTCAAGAACGACCGTGGACCCGAGTTGCACTCGATCCGTCGCCCGGTCCCGCGAAATGATGGAAACCAGCTTTAGCTTTTCCTTCAATCCAAAAATTTGCGAATGAAGTCTGCGCATTCGGGCCTTAGCTTCTTGATATTCCGCATTTTCAGAAAAATCCCCGAACTCGGCCGTCGTGCGGACATCCCGAATCGCCTGCGGAAGATCTTCGCTTTCGAGCCGTTTCAGCTGTTCTTGCATTTTTTTCACGCCAGCCTGCGTCAAATACAACAGCCCGGCAGTCTGATCATCCCTCTGTTGTTTCAATTTTTCTCCTCGCCGCGTTGGAATTCTCATGTCATTATCATAGCTAAAAATTCCAGTAGATTCAACTTGTGTTATAATAAAAACAAATCTTCCATCCTTCATTCACTTTTTTCATCTCTATGTTTGTACACGCAAACCGTTTTGGCCTCACATTCGGATTTTTTATCGCGTTTTGGCACCTTGTCTGGGTCATCCTCATCGCGCTCGGCATTGCCCAAGCGTATATGGATTGGATTTTCGGATTGCATATGATCGAGCCGTCGTTGACAATCGGAGATTTTGATTTCACAAAAGCGTTCATGCTTGTCGTTATGACGTTTGTGATCGGTTATGTATTCGGTTTAGTGCTCGGCGTGATTTGGAAGATGTGCGTGATGAAAAAGAAATAAGAGTGAATCAAAACTTAAAACGCTCCGACGGATGCCGGAGCGTTTTTGTTATTTGAAATATCGAACATGTTCGCGGGAAGCTCCGCCGCCTCCCTTTTTTGGACGGCTATCACCGCCATACTGATCTGGATGATGCGGGAACGGCGAGCGTGAGCGTTTTTGTCCTTGCGGCCGAGTTTTTGCGGCGGGCTGTCCGTCGTTGCGTGGTTGTCCAGAGCGAAGCTGTTTGAACGGACGGCGTGTATGTGAAAAACGCGATGGCCGGCCGCCTTTCCATTCGGTCCGTGGAGGAAAATCTATCTGATCTTTTGGAGAAGTCGCACGCGCGGCAGGGAGCTCGCCAAGCGGCTTAATTGGTAAACGTGTGCGAATCAAGTTTTCAATCGCCTGCACATCACGCTTTTGTTCCGGTGAAACAAAAGAAATCGCTTTGCCTTTTTGTCCGGCACGGCCTGTGCGTCCGATGCGGTGTACATAATCTTCAGTTTGATCTGGCAGATCAAAATTGAGAACAAGTTCAATGCCCACGACGTCAATTCCTCGAGCCGCAATATCTGTCGCAACAAGCACGCGATACCGGCCGGTTTTGAATCCGGAAAGCGCCTCTTTGCGCTGGGCAAGGGAACGGTTCGAATGGATTTCCGCGGCAGAGTGGCCCATATGTCGCACAGCGACCGTAATTTTTTTTGCGCCATGCTTTGTCCGGCTGAACACAAGAACTGTTCCGTGATATTCGGAAAGGATGCGATCGAGCAGACGGAGCTTGTCGGCTTTTTGCACGACAAAAATTTCCTGGTCCACTTGTTCCGCAACGGTTCCAGATCGCGCAATCTCAACGCGCACAGGCTGTTTCATGTAATTTCGCGCGATTTGAGAAATTTTTTCCGGCATCGTTGCTGAAAAAAGAAAAGTTTGGCGATCTTTTGGTACAACCGCAAGGATACGCTTGATCTGTGGCTCGAATCCCATATCGAGCATACGGTCGGCTTCATCCAGCACAAGCATCCGCACTTCAGAAAGCGAAACAGTTTTCTGTTGCAGATGATCAATCAGGCGGCCAGGCGTTGCCACGATGATATGCGGATTGTTTTTGACGGATTTGATCTGGATCCCCATAGAGGCTCCGCCGATCAACACAACCGTGCGGAGTCCGAAGGCTTTTCCAAGTTTTTGAAGCGCTTCATCCACTTGCAGTGCGAGTTCGCGGGTCGGAAGAAGGATGAGTCCTTTTCCTTTAGTTACGGAAAGACGTTGGATCATCGGAATAGCAAATGCGAGCGTTTTTCCGGTTCCGGTCTGCGCGATGCCAATCAAATCTTCGCCTTTTATCCCAATAGGGACGGCTTTTTGTTGGATTGGCGTCGGGATGGTGTAATTGAGCTTCTCGATTTGCGCCAACAAATCCGGCGCGATATTCAGTCCGAAAAATGTGGATCCCGTGTTTGTCTCTTGTGTCATAAATGAATCAGATGGCCCTGTTCCTGCAGGTGCCATGAATCATGGACAAAAGAGGTCAGAGTCGCTCCCTTAATGGGAGAAGATGAGAAAGTATACGTTATTTTGGGATTTCTGTCAATTTTTATGGGTTTGTCATACCATGCTCTTTACAAAATCTGAAGATTGGAGTATCTTAATGTCTGCAAAGTAACGCCTCGTTGAAAGGAAACCTCGTCGGATTTCCGCAGCGCAGACGAACGTTGCGGATAATTTATTTTTTTACGCAAACCTATGACAGGTTCCATCAAGCGATTGACCGACAAGGGGTTCGGATTCATCACCCCGGAAGGCCAGGAGAAAGACGTGTTCTTTCACTCCACGGCTTTGGTCGGCGTCTCTTTTGACGAACTTCAGGTCGGCGACAAAGTCTCTTTCGAGACCGAGGATTCCGAGAAGGGTCCGCGCGCCGTGAACGTTCAGCGCGCGTAATTGCCGCCACAAAAACCGCTTCGGCTTCAGCTTCGGCGGTTTTTGTTTTATCAGGCAGACAGAGTAAAATAGAAATCTCGTCATTGCGAGCCCGCCGCCAAGTCTTTGGCAAGGGAGGCTGGCGAAGTGATTTATGTTTGAAAACTCTTTTTTAAACACTTTGGCTATTTTCGGAGCGCGAGACCTTATTTTTGTGATGGTTGCGATAGCGGCGACCGTCTTTTTTTTCTTGCCAAAGCCACAACAGAAGCGGACGCTTTTGTTCGTCGTCATTTTGTTTCCGGTTTCATACGCGATTGCAACGCTTGCGGGCTTTTTATTTTTTAATCCTCGCCCGTTTGTCGCTGACGGTTTTATCCCGCTCTTGCCGCATACGGCGGACAACGGATTTCCGTCGGATCACAGCTTGTTCGCGGCCGCGCTTGCGGCGGCCGTGCTTCCGTACAAAAGATGGGTTGGCATCATTCTTTCCATTCTAGCAATCGGTGTCGGAGTTTCGCGCGTCTATGTAGGCGTCCATCACCCGATAGACATTTTGACGAGTTTTTTGATCGTCGCGGTAGTCGTGTTAGCCGCATTGAAAATTCGCGTTACTTTTCATTTTTAATTTTATGGTGGACGGAAGGAGAATGAGGCCGCTCAATGAACATCCATATCGCGGCGGGCCGGTTGTGTATTGGATGAACCGCGATCGGCGCGCAGGTGACAACTGGGCCTTGCTTGCGGCGCAAGAGCTTGCACACCAGCACAAGGCTCCGCTCGGCGTTGTTTTTGTGTTTTCACAAAAGACGCCGATCCTTTGGCGAGAGCTTTCATTTATGGTTGAGGGATTACGGGAAACCGAACTTGCATTGCGCAAGAAGCACATCCCGTTTTTTCTTCTCGAAGCCGGCAACCGACCTGATCGGATTCTTTCGTTTTTTCGCAAGCACCGCGTTCATGCCTGTGTGACTGATTTTTCTCCGTTGCGAGAAGAGCGTGTGGATGTTGAGCGGCTCGCGAAGAAGGTTTCATTTCCTGTGTATGAGGTTGATGCGCACAACATCGTCCCGTGCTGGCTCGCTTCCGATCATCGTGAATCCGGCCTACGGACATTTAGGCCGAAGATGGAAAAATTCTTGCCGGAATTTTTGTCTAAAATTCCGCGTGCACAGAATCAAAAAATTTCTTGGCAAAGCGCAGTTTCTCCAGCTGATTGGAAGACGTTCGATCAACGCTTGCGGGTGGATCGCTCTGTAAAACCGACGGATCGTATCCGATCCGGCGAATCAGCCGCCTTATCCTCTCTGCGTCTTTGTCTGAATGGCCGTGAGAGTGAATACGCAAGCCTTTTACCGTATGTGCGCCATGGCCAACTTTCCGCCCAGCGTGTTGCGATTGAGACAAAAACATCCGGCATGCTGATGGCAAAACGCAAAAAAAAATTCGAAGCGATAGTCGTGAGGGAAGCATTGGTGGACAACATAAGTTTCTATGATTGACAAAATTTTATTTTTCCGCT
The DNA here is from genome assembly GCA_964588505.1 of uncultured Gammaproteobacteria bacterium. GTDB lineage: Bacteria > Patescibacteriota > Patescibacteriia > UBA9934 > GWF2-40-263 > CAZPPQ01. The sequence goes on from CAZPPQ010000004.1 coordinate 4,690, forward strand.
AGATTGGCGACGACTGTTTTTTGGTCAAAGGAGGATTCATGCGAAGCACTGTTCTTTTTCTTTGCATTTCTCTTTTTTCATTCGTTTCGCTCGCGGCTCCGGCCAGTACGAAAAAGGTTCCTTCCACGATTGCGTTTCCGGCCTTGACCGATAAAGAGATCGCGGACGATTTTGTCGGCCATCTTTCTATCATGACTTTCAAAATCTGGGATTTGATGGCCGAGTCGTACGAGATTTCGCTTTCCGTCTATAAGGCAGCCGATGAGACGATCCGCGTGGAAATGCGGAAAAGACGGGAAGCTATCTATGCGTCCGCGGCCTCTGTCATCACAGACAAGCCGCGTGCCCTGCACGGACACGAGGGCCATAAATTCAAGAATCAGACGACCGAACAAAAACGCGTGAACGCGTCGTTTATCGAGTTTTCGCTCGTTGTCGAGGCTTTGAACCATCGCCTTGATGATCTGAAAATCGGTTACGATGTCATTGATCGTCGTGCACTCGAGGGTTACGAAAATGAAGCATGCGAGTGCGACGAGGATGAGGACGCGCCGTGCGATCATGGAGAGCCGTGCGGGCCAGATGGCGGAGTCAGTGTTCCGATCCCGCTCTGCCCGGAATTACCAGTCAAAGCGATCTGACAACCCTCTCATTCCTCACAGTCAGGATCATTTCCGATCCTCCTGCGAGGAATTTTCTTTTTGGCGTGGTATAATGAAATTCGTTGGCAGAGGTTCAAACCCCTCGACTTTGTCCGGCTCTGCCGGACTTCGCTCGGGGAATAAATTCGTCCTCAACTTTCAATTTATGTCACAGACTCGAGTTGTCATCATTGGCGCAGGGGAAATCGGAGGAGCGATTGAGTTTTTAATGCGCGAATCTGGATGCGAGACACAAAAATGGGATGCAGATCCTGCGAAAGTGCCCGGGCAAAAGCCACTTGAGGGCCTTGTGCCAAAAGCGCAAGCTGTATTTTTTTGCGTCCCCTCGTGGGTTCTTCGCGACGCGATCAGTTCGATTCAGCCGTTGCTGAAGCCGAGAATAATCATTTTTTTTCTTTCAAAGGGGATCGCGCAAGACGGTAAAACCGTTCCGGAGCTTGCTGAAGAAATGTTACATGGCCGGCCATTTGCCTTGTTGTCCGGTCCCATGCTCGCCGAAGAAATAATAAAAGGTCTCGGTGGTGTTGCGCTCGCGGCATCAACATCCGCGCGAGTCCGCCGTTTTACGGCTGGATTATTCGCGGGCTCTTCTCTTCGGATCGAGACATCTTCTGATGTGAAAGGAACCGCTTTTGCGGCCGTGCTGAAAAATATCTATTCCATCGGGCTTGGGATCGCTGACGGACTTGGGTGGGGAGCAAACAAAAAAGGGTGGCTCGCCGAGCAAGCGATTTTAGAAATGCAAAAAGTATTGCCGATTCTAGGTGGCAAGGCAAAGTCTGTTTTTTCTCCGGCCGGCGTTGCGGATTTTATCGCGACCGGATTCAGTCAATATTCGAGCAATAGGGAAATCGGGGATGCATTGGTCCGTACTGGCGTAAATGGCAAAAAAAGCGAGGGATATGTTTCTCTGCCTCGACTTGCCGAACGATTGAGCGCGCGTATTCCAGAATTTCCGCTTTTTTCGCTTTTACAACGCGTGTGCGAACAACATGAAGACGCGAAATCATCGTTTGCTGAATTTTTCCGCAAAGAGTTCTAAACATTTTTTGCTTGTCCTTGATGTCGGTACGACCGGCGTCAAGGCGTTTGTGTTTGACGCGACGCGAAAAGTCCTCGCAAAATCGTATCGCAGATTTGCAAAAACGTTTCCGCGCCGCGGCTGGGTGGAGCAGGATCCATTCGAACTTTTGGCCGCGAGCCGCGAAGTGATCGAGGAAGCCGTGGAGAAAAGCAGAATCCCTCCCAAAAATTTTTATGGGTTCGGACTCACGAATCAGCGGGAAACAACGATTCTTTGGCACAAAAAAACCGGCGAGCCGGCGTATCCGGCGATTGTCTGGGAAGATATCCGCACTGCTTCGGCGTGTCGTTGGATTCGACTGCGTTCTGGCAAGGTCGTGAGCGAACGGACCGGACTTCCTGTGGATCCATATTTTTCCGCGTCAAAAATCCGATGGATAACGGATCACGCTCCTCTTGCCAAACAATGGCAGAGGAATAAGGAACTTGTATTTGGAACAGTGGACAGCTGGCTCCTCTGGAATTTGTGTGAAAAACACCCGCATGTCACCGATCAAACAAATGCGAGCCGCACGCTTCTTTTTAATATAAAGACCTTGAGGTGGGACGATCGCCTGCTTCGTATCTTCGGAATTTCAAAATCTATGTTGCCGCGCGCGCTTCCGTCTCATGGGTTGTTTGGAACTCTCGAAAGAGAAGTGATGGGAGTTGCATTGCCCACGCTTGCCGTTTGTGGGGATCAACAGTCGAGCTTATTTGCCGCGATGCGGGAAGAAACGCCGCACGGAGGCTCGGCCACAGGAGTCACGAAAGTGACGTTCGGCACAGGCACGTTCATCATGCAAGTTATCGGAACGAAATTTTCCGCGAGGCGCGGATGGTTCACGACGCTTGTTCCTGGCAACGGCCGGCCGCTGTACGCGCTCGAAGCAAAAATTAATGACAGCGGCAAGGAAGTGGACACGCTTTTGACTCATCCGAAAAAGTTGCGCGCGTTTTTAAGCCGTTTGTCCGGCGAAGTTGCAAAATACGTGCGGCGGCTTCCGATCGAGCCGAGCGAACTGGTGATTGACGGAGGCATCACGCGATCAAAAGAGCTTGCGCCTCTGCTTGAGGGATTTTCCGGCATGGCGATCAAAAAAGTGGAGATTTTTGACGGAACAGCCCTTGGCATCGCGCGTTTACTCCAGGAGCCGTTATGATGTTTTTTTCATTATTTCGTGAGCCGAAGCGTGACGGTTTCTTGATCGGCCTTTTAATCATTATATTTTTTGTCGAGTTTTTCTGGCCGCCAATGAAGACGGGCCTGCTTATTTTTGGTTTGATCACAGTGATCCCGAACATAGAAGAGGCATGGCGCGGCATACGCGAGCGTCGCATCACGATTGACGCGCTTAACTTGTTCGCAGTTATCCTTTCGGCTCTGATGTTGGAATGGCGATCCGTCGCGTTTATCGCGCTGATGCTCGCAAGCGCGAGAATTCTGGAAACCCGCACGGCTTCAAAATCACGGAAAGCCGTGGAAGAATTGTTGCGATTGAAGCCAACGACCGCATGGAAGGAAGTGAATGGAGAGGTAAAAGAAATTTCTATTGGAGAAGTGCGCGTCGGGGATGTTCTTGTTTTGAAAACAGGATCACGCGTCCCTGTTGACGGGCGTATAAAAAAAGGTGATGTTTCCATCAACGAGGCTTCCGTGACCGGCGAATCCGTTCCAAAAGAGCATACGGTCGGCGATCGGGTGATGAGCGGAACTTTGGTCGAGTCCGGAACCGCGACGTTCGTGGCGGAACGCGTCGGTAAAGAAACAACGGTCGAGCGGCTTGCGGCGCTTGTCAAAAACGCTTCCGAACATAAGTCGCGTTCCGAGCGGCTTGCGGATCGGTTTGCCGGATTGTTTCTTCCGGCGATCATCATCGGAGGGATTGTGGTCTATTTTGCGACACGCGATCTCACATTGGTGATCGCCCTCTTGCTGGTCTCTTGTGCGGACGATGTTGCTGTGGCGATCCCCCTTGCCATGGTCGCTTCGATCGGGCAAGCCGCAAAGCGTGGTGTGCTGGTCAAGGGAGGGGAATGGATCGAGGCGCTTTCACGCGTGGATGCGATTGTGCTGGATAAAACCGGCACATTGACGTATGGATCGCTTTCCGTACAATCGTTTGCCATCCGAAAAGAAGTGAGCGTCGAAAATCTCTGGTGTGCGATCGCTTCAGCCGAGAAATTTTCCGAGCATCCGGCCGGACGGGCTCTGTATCGTTTTTCGGCAGGAAAAGCAGGGGTGATGATTCCGGATCCGGAAGAAATTGTCATTGAAAAAGGTGTTGGGCTTTCGGCTGTTGTAAAAAAACACAATGTGGTGATTGGCAACGAAGCCGCATTTAAGGAACGCCGGATCGCAATGTCGGAAGTCTTGCTGAAAGAAGCCGAGGCCATGGATCATGGCGCGCCACGGACGTATGTGTTCGTGGCCATTGACCATGTTTTGTCGGCCGTATTCGGAATCGCGGATGTGCCAAGGCCGGAGGCGGCACAAAGTATCCGTGATTTGCGCGCCGTTGGCGTAAAAAAAGTTCTTATGCTGACCGGGGATCGCCAAGAAGTCGCGGATTCAGTTGCCGACATGCTCGGCATTACGGAATTCGAAGCAACAGTGCTTCCGGAACGTAAATTACAGAGGATCGAGTCGCTTTCTCATGAACACACGGTCGCCATGGTCGGCGACGGCATGAACGATGCAGCAGCTCTCGCGCGCGCGGATGTCGGCATTGCCATGGGTGTCGGCGGAACAGCTGTGACAGTCGAGGCTGCGGACATTGTTATCTTGACCGACAACCTTTCGCGCGTGCCGGAAATGATTCGTCTCGGGAAACGAACGATGTCCGTGATTCGCGGGGACATCGTCATCTGGATCGCGACTAATGCGATCGGTATGGTGCTTGTTCTTCTTGGCGTATTTGGCCCAAGTCTCGCGGCGCTGTATAATTTCCTTACAGATTTCGTTCCGCTCATCAATTCCGGCAGATTGTTTCGAAACGGCCGGACTCCGCGATATAATCGGTTATGACCATCTTTTACGCGCTTCTTCTTGCAATCATTCTAAGCCTTGTCGGAGTGCTCGGCGACTTTTTCATCAATCTCTCCGGCGAAGGGAAAAAAATGGATGTGAAATGGTTCATTCTCGGATTTTTGATTTACGCCTCGACCGCGATCGGCTGGTATTTTGCGATGAGGCATGCAAGACTTTCAACGCTCGCCGTATTTTACGCTGTCACGACCGTACTTGCGCTCACGCTTGTGAGCGTCTTCTATTTCCGTGAATCGCTTACACTCATGGAAGGCGTCGGTATTTTCGTCGCTTTGATCGCGTTGATTATGCTCGGAAGGTTCGCGTAAAGGACAGAACAAATTTCAAAATCATTGCGAGGAGCCACGCTAAGGCGGGGCTTGCAATGACGTTTTTTCTAAAGGCTAATTTTTCGCGCGTTATTTCGATTCGCACGCTGATGCGGTCGTGTTGTAATCTTTTTTATATTCATCTTTGTTTGATTGTATTGTGGTTTTCGCCGTATCGAGCGTGGATTTATAAGTGGCCTGCGCCGCCTTTTTCGCCGCGGCAAAATCGCTCCGCGCTTTTTCCAACGCCGCTTTATAGACTGTTTGTGCGGCTTTCACCTCGACACCCATCTTTTCCTGTTGTGATTTCGTAAAATTATTCCGGATCTTTTCAATATTCACGAGTTTTGATTGATACGATTCCTTTGCGACTTTTTTGCACGCGAGTATTTCTTGTCTTTTTGCGTTTGCCGCATCTTTGGAGACAGAGGGATTAATAGGCGGCGAGGCAAAAGCGGAGAATGATCCGCCGAGCATGGCAAGCGAGATCGCGAGCACGACAAATTTTTTCATAAAGAAAATGAAAAGAATTATTTGATGGTTGATGGACGCTCCTCCAACGTCGCAAAAACATCTTTTTCCATCCCTTTATGGAGGACACGCAACTTGACGCGGTCGCCGACACTCTTTTTTTGCAAAAGCATCGGAAGCGTACGTTCGTCGTCTATTTTTTGATCATCAAGTTCAAGAATAATATCGTTTTCAACGATGTCCGCCTTGTCAGCCGGGGATCCCGGAATGACCGCAAGCTCTTCCGTTTTTTCGCCTCGGACAACGAGCACGCCGTAATCAACGGAAAGCCGGTTCGTTTCTTGCAAGGCTTTTGTCACAGGCACGTAACGCACGCCGAGATACGGACGAATGACGCGGCCGTTTGTCTTAATGGATTCTACGGCGGATTTTACCACATTTGCAGGCAAGGCGAAAGCGATGTTTTCAACGCCGTTTGCCACAGCCACATTGACGCCTATGACATTTCCGTTCAAATCAAGCAACGGCCCGCCGGAATTTCCCGGATTGATGGCTGCATCGGTCTGGATAACCCCATCGAGTTTTTCAGATTTTCCGGCGCCGTTGCCGGCCGTAATCGAGCGCAAGAGTCCGGATACAACGCCGACAGAAACCGTGTTGCGGAATTCCGCGAGCGCGTTGCCGATAGCGATGACCGTTTGTCCGAGCTCGAGCTTGTCCGAATCGCCGAACGCGAGGAATGGAATATCTTTTGCGTCAATTTTCAAAAGCGCCACATCAATGGTCTCGTCTGACGCAATCACTTTGGCCGGATACTTTTTGCCGTCGTTCATGAAGATGGTGTACTCGGCCGTATTGTCTTGAATGACATGATGGTTTGTCACAATGTATCCATCTGTAGATATGATGAATCCGGATCCGCCGCCGACCTCTTTTTTCTCGGTTCCTTTTTGCCGGTATTGCGGCGTGTTGAAAAAGCGAAACGGCAGATTGCCGAACAGCCCGCCAAACGGATCCATCCGCTGATTATTCACTTGCTCGAGAATGGGAACATCTTTTGTGATGATAACCGAGACTACAGCAGGATTTGCCGATTTGACCACGGATGTGACTGTTCCGCCTGCCGCGACTGGAGCTTCAATGACTGATTTAGAAGGGAAAAGTCGTTCCATGACAAACTTTGATTGCGCAGGAAATTGGAATAAAGCTCCGAAAAGCAAGGCGTTTAAAATAAACGCCCCAATAGCGCCCGAAATAAAAGAAGAAGTATGGTTTTTCATATGCTTTATGAAGTTTTTTATTCAAAAAAGATAGCAAAATCAGAAAAAAAGTCAAAGAATTGTTTCGTTTTCGTGAGATAAGCAAAAAGCCCTTATGACCAAGGACTTTTAACAGCTGTTTTAATGCGACTGGTTTAGACACACGAAAGTGTCACGGAAGCGATGACCGGATTCTTTGCCCGTTTTGCCATTGTAGGCGCTGGCACATCTTCAAAATAAAGTTCAAGGGCATCGCGAAGCATAGCCAACGCCTCCTTTTTTGTTTTCCCGAAGCTTGAGATATCTACATCCAGGCATTGAGAGATATAGTATTTTCCTTCTTTCCAAATGACAGCTTGAAAATCTAATTCGCGCATAAAATCGATATAATTATTCTCACGAACAGTATCTAAGAAAATAGAGAAGGTGTCAAGCTTGCCATAATCCGATTTCTCCGTTATGATTCCAACTTCTTAGATCCTAACGCCTAAAGCCCAGCGCCTTCTTTTTATGCCAGACCGAGCCACTTCATTTGCCGGAGTTCTCGCGGACCAACCGGCGTTCCGCCGCAAGCAATGTCTCGAGGCCATGTTCGCCTCGGGCTTTTCGGCTTGGAAGGATGTCGTGGTCTTACCAAAAGCTCTGCGCGAGCGGCTTGCGATCGAAGTTTCATGGATGACAGTCAAAGAAAAGCGCGTGCTCGGCGGTCGGAACGGCGATGTCTCAAAAGCTCTGCTTGAGCTTGAGGATGGCAGTTGCATCGAATCAGTTCTCATGCGCAATTCACGCGAGCAATGGTCTGTCTGTGTTTCAACCCAGGTTGGATGCGCCATGAAATGTTCATTCTGCGCGACCGGAAAGCTCGGACTTAAGCGCAATCTAACTGTTGATGAAATCGTGGATCAATATCGTTTCTGGAAATCACATCTGGCCGCGAAAAACGATCCTGATCGTATCAGCAACATCGTGCTGATGGGCATGGGTGAGCCGCTTGCGAATTACGAAAACGTCAAGGCTGTGCTTCAAACATGGCTGAAGTATACGGATGTAGGCCCGACGCATATCACTGTCTCGACCGTCGGCGTGCTTCCGCGTCTTGAACAGATTTTGCATGACGAGACTTGGCCCGAGGTGCGGCTCGCCATCTCACTCCACAGCGCGATGACGGAAAAGCGCAAAGTATTGATGCCTTCAACCGCGAATGATTTTTTGCCGCATCTCGCAGATTGGACAAAACGGTACTTGGAAAAATTTGGCAATCGCAGGCATCATCTTACTTTCGAATACATCTTGATCAATGATGTGAACGACACGAAGTCGGATTTGGAGGCTCTCGCATTGTTTGTACAAAATGCCGGTCGCGTTAAAGTGAATTTAATCCCGTACAATACAACCGGCACATTCAAGACAAGCGGAAAGGATCACATCGAAGCGTTTGCACGCAAGCTCGAGGAGCATGGTGTCACAGTGACGGTTCGTCGTTCAATGGGGGATGAGATTGACGCGGCGTGCGGACAGCTTGCGAATAAGGAATGATAAAAACACCCCGCATTGCGAGGTGTTTTTGCTATTTCGCAACTACAGCAAGGCGCTTGGCCTTTTGTTTGCGCTGGGCGGCCAGATTCACTTTGCGTTCCGCTTTCCAGAGATTTCGAATTTTTTTGCGCATGCCCATAGTAGTGATTGGTGGCTGGTGATTAGTGATTGGTGGCAAAAGCTCAAAGCCTGTCTGACACTATCAGCTTTTGTTGTTCCGGTCAAATCCTTGTGGTATACTTTGTGGCATGAGTGGCATCTTTCTCACAGACAATTATTTCTTGCTTCTGAATCTGTTGGATCCCGGGGCTCTTTTGTTCGGCCTGCTTCTCGTACTCTTTGGCGCTGCTCTCACACTCGCCTGTCTTCTTCGCCGAGCTCCAGATGCGGCCATGTTTCTCTTCGCGGTTTTGGTTGTGATGGAATTGTTGTTTCTTGGAATGTTCGCAATGGATTTGGTCGCGGCAGATGAAGCGCCAGCGAGTTTCTCGGCCATTACATCATTTCAAGAATTGTTTGCCGCGCATCGCTGGGTGCTTTTTCAGCTTCCGGTGTTATTGGTCGGAATTTCCGCTGTGATCCTTGCGGTTTATCGCGAACGGATCGTCGAGCGTCATGCGTCCGATGCGTTTTCCGTCGTACTCGTGAGCGTCTGGGCGAGCTTCGCCGCGATTCTCGCGATTCTTTTTGAGGGATTGATCTAAATTTCGATAGGCGAGGAATATTGTTTTGGAGGCTCCGTGGAATCGGTTTTTCAGAGACGGAGTCCGGCTCTCCAGCGTCGCCGGCTCCTTAGGTCTCGGCCGGTTGCCCTCGCTCAGCTCGGGACCAAGCCAACCGGCCTCCGACATACTCCTCAAAACCGATTCCCCGAAGCCCTTTTACTCTCCAAAATAATTCCATGAACATCCCAAAGTCCAAAACCAAGAGCCTAAAGCCTAAGGCCCAAAAATATGTTCCGTTTTTTCTTCAAGCCCCACATTCACGAATCATTCGCGCTTGCGGCCGAGACTGCCGCCGGAGTCGCACTTATCGCCGCATGGATTGCGCAGTTTCTTGTTTTTCGCGTCGAGTCCGTGCGCAACGCATTCATCATAAGCCGCACGCTCGGTCCGATTTCCGGATTGTATTTACTGTCGGCGGCTATTTTTTCCCTCACATTTCTCTTTATGACGCTGTGGTGGAGGGATCGAGATGTAAGCAACGCGCGCAAGCATGTATTTCAATTTTTTCTCGTCGCAGTCATCAGTTTTGCTGTGATGACCCTGCCGTTCGTGTACGGATTTGAAATTTCCGGGCTGCACGTGTAAGGTGAAAACAGGGAAGGTGCTGAAGGTATTAAAGGCGTTGAAAGACATTAAAAAGGGGGATTTAGAAGTCCTTCTTTTATGAACATCCAAACCAAAAAAGGAAGCGCGGCGCAGGTTCCATGCGATCTTCTTGTGGTTGGTATTGTGGAGGAGGCGAAACGGCTTGATGGATTGGCCGCAGAGATTGATACGGAGACAGATGGATTTTTATCGCGCGTATTGGAGGATCTGAATTTTAAGGGAAAGACTGGAAGCGTGATGGTTGTGCAAACGCCGGAAAAATTTTCCGCAAAGCGCATCGCGCTGATTGGGCTTGGCAAAGCCCCCGCGCTCACATTGGAAACTTCACGCATCGCGGCCGCGATAGCGTTTGAGGCCGCGAAACTATGGCGCGCGAAAACTGTCGTCCTGCCGCTTATCGGTCTGCGTAAAGGTGTCGGCGTAAAACAGATTGCGAAGGCCATGGTTGAGGGCGCGCGCTTAGCCGCGTATCGGTTTGTCCGTTACAAAAAGGAAGAGAACGGAAGCGAACCGGAAACGGTATTCATCGTCGCTCCTAACGGAAACGACGCGCGGCAGGCAGAGATTGGCATCGAGCAAGGGGAGCTTGCTTCTCAAGGGACGATTTTCGCGCGCGATTTAGTGAATACACCGAGTGTTCATATGACTCCCGCGGATTTGGTCAAGGCCGCGAAATCATTAATAAAAAAAAAGGGGCTGATCTGTGTTGTCGTTCATGACAAAAAAGAATTAGAAAAAATGGGCGCTGGCGGGATCCTCGGCGTTGCACAAGGATCGGATCACGATCCGTTCCTTGTCCATCTCGTCTATAAGCCAAAAGTAAAAGCAAAAAAGCGCGTTGCGATCGTCGGCAAGGCCCTCACATTTGATTCAGGTGGTCTATCACTGAAGCTCGCGGACTCGATGATGACCATGAAGTGTGATATGGCTGGCGCGGCCGCTGTTCTCGGATTGTTTTCTGTGATTGAAGAGCTTGCGCCGAACGCGGAAGTCCACGGTATTTTTGCCGCGTGCGAAAATATGCCTTCCGGAAAGGCGATTCGTCCGGGCGATATTCTCACACTTATGAACGGAAAGACGCTGGAGATTTTGAATACGGACGCGGAAGGGCGCGTAACTCTTGCTGACGCACTTACCTATGCGGTGAAGCAGGAACCGAGCGTCATCATTGATCTTGCGACCTTGACCGGAGCGTGTATGGTCGCGCTTGGTGAGGAAATCACAGGCCTGATGTCGAATAACGAGGCGCTTGCGGAAAAGCTGAAGTGCGCGGCCGTGGAAGCCGGGGAACTTGTTTGGGAGCTCCCGCTTGAAAAGCGATACAAAAAAGAAATCGAGTCCGAGGTTGCGGATTATAAAAATATTCCAAGCACGCGGTACGGCGGCGCGCTGACCGCAGGCTTACTTCTCGAGGAATTCGTGGAAGGGAAGCCGTGGGCGCATCTTGATATTGCCGGACCAGCGTTTACCGAAAAGCCCTTGAATGCGTATGCCAAAAAGGGTGGTACTGGCCATGGCGTGCGTACACTGATTGAATATTTGAGAGGGATATAAATCGAAAGCGGAAAACAAAAACCCCTCGACCTTCGCGTTGCGCGAAAGTCGAGGGGGGAAGAGCTGCCGCGGGCGTTGCGCCGCGCGGGCTTAGAAGATGAGCGTTCCGCCCATCAACGGCAAGTACTTGATGTATGTGCTGCCGATCGACTCGGCCATGCCCGCGTCTGACCATTCGATGTCGGTGATGTCCACGCGAACGATGTCGCCTTGCGACGGAATCGTGCTAACACCGGACGTGTCCATCTTCAAAAGGAACGTCTTGCCCATTCCGGCGCTGATGTCGACCACACGCGGGTCGAAGAAGAACCTCACGAAGACGATCGTTTCGCCTTCATTCGCCACGGCACCAGTGGCATTCAGAAGCCACATTCCGGCCGTGATTTCCTGCGATTGATCTGCAACGTCGTACAGCCTGAACGACGAGGCAGTGAGGCCGACCGTGCCGAACCCGCGGAATTTGTTCCAGCCCGTACCCGCGTTATCAACTGACGACAGGCGGAATTTGACCATGTTCACCCCGATATATCCGGCTGCATCCGCTGTCATGTTGTACCGCAGGACCTCGGAGAATCCGGAGTATGCGGCGCCGCTCGGAGAACCAGAATCGAGAAAGACGGTCGGCTTGGTGGCGCGGATGGTCATTTCATTGGCTGGAGCCGTTCCGCCGGCGATCTGGATTCCGCTCGAGATGCCGACGGCCGTGAAGCTGGCGACGTTGAGCTGGAACTGGGCGCCGGAAACGCCACCGTAGGCCATCCGCACCGTGTCCACCACGACCGAGAACGGCATGGTGCGGTTCACCGAGTTACCGATGCCGACTATGAAATCCATACCGGTGAACTCGACACGCCCGGCCGAAAGGATCCCGGTGGCCACCATGTTGAACGAACCATTCTTGTATATGATTCTCACAGTCTCGATGCCGGTGCCGAATTGCGCTCCGATTCCGCTACAGCCCGGGTCGTCATTGGTGAACCCGATGCAGTTCACAAGCGTCAGGCTCCGGATGTGGAATGCCTCGCCCGTCGCCTCGAACTCATACGAGGCGACGCTGACGTTCTGGCTTCCAGCGAGGATGATGTCCGAGGGTCGCGAAACCGCGGCACGGGAGACCGTGATTCCCGTGACTTGTTGACATGTCGCCAGCGAGACATCGCTGGCGATGATTGGCGCTCCGCACCAGAGGGACGGATTGTTGCAATCCGCGTCTCGATGGCACGGCACAACACACTTGTTTGCCGTGTTGCAGCGCTCGCCCGCACTGCAGTCGTTGTCGGCCACACATGCGTTTGTGGCTGGCGGCGGGCACTCGCTCGCAGTGGCCCTCGTCGTCCCATCAACGCAGACATATTCCGTCCGAACATGGACGACCGGTTCGGTCGGTGGACAGTCCTCGGCATGAGAGAGACCGTTGCAATACCCCTTCAATAAAAAATAAGCTCCATGCCGAGCCATTTCCTTCCTCTTTGTTGAGGTTTTAATCCGTCCTTCTTGTCTTTTTCTGTCCCCGTTTTGATGCTTTAAAGACAGTGAACCCTTGTAATCATTAGATCGGTTTGAATCGAACCCCTGTTAATAACCTGATTGCCAGTTTTGCGTTATGCACAGCTGAGGCTAAAGCTGTTTGCAGATGGTATTTTTGAAGTCCAAGATAGCGAGCTCTGCGAAGAGAATGGTTGTTTTTTAAATCAGCGTTGACGCGTTCAATAATGTATCGGTCTTTTCTAAAGGCACGGCGTCCTTCGTTTTGTTCATAGGTCTGCCATTTTGCTTGATGTTCTCCTTTGGTTAACATCCACTCGGGCAGGGAGAAGGCAGTCATGATCTTTGAATACTTTTCTAGAAAGTTAATCCAAACAGGACACCCGTAGCCTTTGTCTGCCAGAAGGACGTTAATGGCCATTCTTTGATCATTGGTGAGAATACGATGCATGAGGATGTCTCCTCCGTCCAGATCAGCCATCTTGCCGGTAGTTGTATAAAAACCTGTAATCAAACCGTTGGTTGTTTCAGCTAAAAGATGAGCCTTATAGCCGAAAAAGTTCTTTTGTACTGCCACCTTTTCTCCTTTTATCGTCAGCTTCATTTCATCTCCTTTGCATCCCCAGGAAGCATCGTGGTCTTTGGAAGGACTCTCGTAGTGATTCTTCTCAAAGCTGTCTTTCATCCCGTTAATCTTCGAGAGGGTATGTGTTGCATCAAGCGCGTGGACGGAGCCGAAGACTACGCCTTTTTCTTTAAGCTCGGTTACGAGCTTGCCAAAGAACCAATCAAAGAATCCTACCCCTTCTTTTAACAGAACAGCGTCCCTGAAACGGGACAAGGTGGAATGATCAGGAGCTGCTTCGTTAATAGGTAAATGAAGAAAAAACTTGCAGGCAAGATTCATGGTAGCAATCTCTTCTGTTTCACGGTCTGAAGCATTGAACAAAAAGGAAAGAAACAGCATTTTAAGCAACAACACAGGATTGTGGCGTGGACGGCCACCCTCTGCGTTCTTGGCAAGTCCGTACAAGGGTTCGGAAAGACCTTGCCAATCTAACAGTTGATCAAGATAGCGTAGGAAATGACCATCAGGAACCACGGTTTTATAAATGTCCTCACTCAAGAACTTGTTTGGGAGTTGAAACATGCTCATAAGTCTAAAATAGTGCTTGTTATAGCAACATTTTAGCATTTTTCATGAGGAGTGGGTAGGGGGAGTTTTGCAACGGTCTCTGAGAGACCTCGGAACCATCCGCACAGACATACACAGTCACCGTAACCGTTTCGGTTACGATTGTGGGCTCCTGCACACTACAGGAGAGCCCGTCGGCGCTCAAGGTCTCGCCAGGGGCGCACACCGTCTTGCATGTGCTGGTCGCCGTGTCGTAAGCACGACCCTCGTGGCAGGTGTAATCGTACGCACACCCGCTGTCGTTCCGTCCGAGACTTTCGTACGGTGTGGTACCCTCTCCGGGCACGAGAGCGTCCAGATTGGGCACTCCTCCACAGTCTTCACGACCGTGCCTCCGCGGCACACGAATTCGATGCTCGTCTCGACGACCGGCGCCATGGGCGGGCACTCGCTCGCCGCGGCCTTCTCGCTCTTGTCCGCGCACACGTAGATCGTGCGCTCGATCGGCTTCGCGACCGGAACTTCCGAATCGCAAGCCGTGAAAATGTTCGCCATGACCACAATGGCCAAAGCGCAGAACAGGTTGTGGTTGCGCAAAGTGCCTCCAATTGCCCCGATATCGGAGCGAGTTTTGGCCTTTCGGCCGTTTATTGCGTTTCTTGCGAATTGTGAATGACCTCCCTTTTCTGAAAAAAAGCCCGTATCCGTTGATATTTCGTGTACGAAATCTTCAGCAAATACGGGCCTTTTCCTCCAGTTCAGGGTACATACTACTATACCACTTTTTTGCCCTTTTGTCAACCGTCCGTCTTTATAAAATTTGACAATCTTTGATTAAGCTTTTCCGAGCGTCTGGCTTCCGTTTGACCATTCCATTTGGCACAACTCGCCTGTCTGTAAGGCTTGGAGGACGCGCAGAGTCTCGGTAATACTCCGTCCAACGCTCAAATCATGCGTGACCGCATAGCGCAAAATACCTTCCGGATCAATGATGAATGTCCCGCGAAGCGCAATGCCTTTTTCCGGAATCAGCACGCCATAGTCTTTGGACATTTCATGTGTGATGTCCGAGAACAGCGTGAAGTGTAGATCACCGAGCTCTTTCAGCCATGCCTTATGCGAATGAACGGAATCTGTGGATCCACCGAGCACCTCGGCATTCAAAGCTTTGAACTCGCTTAAGCGTTTTGAGAATCCAGTGATCTCTGTTGGACAGACAAAAGTGAAATCAAGCGGATAGAAAAAGAGCACGAGCCACTTACCGACATAGTCGCCGGAACGCACCCGCACAAATGATCCTCCATCAACAACGGCTTCGACACAGAATCTCGGGGCCTTTTGGCCGACCTGTAATTCGATCTCATCATCAAGTCCAAAATCATACGCGCTTATATATTTTTCTTCATCACACATAAAATTAGGCTTAAGAAATTGATAAATTTTTGACAAGCTCGAATCGTTCGTTCGCCGCCTTCCAGTTGAGATTTTTCCAGAATGTGGAAATGTAGGACTTTCGGTCTGAACCGAAATCAGCAAAGTACGCATGCTCGTACACGTCGAGCACGAGAAGAGGAATCGCTCCCCACACACCTCCTTGATTATGCGCATCACACCCGTAAATTTTCAGTCGTCCGAGTCTCGCGTCCCACGCGAGCACGATCCATCCGCGCATCGCCATCCCTGTGGCAGAAAAAAAAGTGATGAACTTCTCGAGCGATCCCCATTTTTCAACAACGGCATCCGCGAGCGGCCCTTCCGCTTTTCCATCACCGCCCAAAACGGAAAAATAATCCTCGTGCAGATAGACACCGTTTGCCGTAAATGTCTCGCCGTCGCGCAGGGCGCGGAGATCGGAATAACTCTGGTTCGCGGCATCCAATCCGATGCCTGACGCGGCCATCTCCTTCAATTTTTGGCCGACCTCTTTCATCTTGTTCACGTATCCGACATACAGCTTGTCGTGATGAATCAAAACGGTCTTTTCGGAAATGCCGTTTAGGGGACCGGAAAATGGAAGCGGTTTCGACTCGTAGGATGTTGAAGATGTCATATTCGTCAATTGGATTAAAAAACCCTAAAATGGTATCAAGCCTGAAAGACACTTTAAATATGTGGCAACGCAGACGAAATATCATTCTTTTCCTTTTCTTTTTTGGAGGATTTTTATGGTTTGGATACTGGTTTAATCGTCTGCCAGCTTTTTATACCGCGCGCGAGGAAAGTGCGTTCCAGCCCGGTCATATCGTACGCGACCATCTTCCGGCGCTCACACATCCGACATTCGAGTCGGTCGCTTCCGCCGATCAATATCTCACAGACGACGGATTTGGGATAGAAGTGGCTGTGAATGGACACCGGAGATTTTATCCTCTGCAGGTGTTGGTTTGGCATGAAGTCGTCAATGACACGTTTCGCGGCAAGCCGTTGCTCGTAACATTTTGTCCGCTTTGCCGATCTGGTGCGGTGTATGAGCGACGCGTTGATGGAGAGGAAACCGCGTTTGGGACTGCGGAAGAAGTTTGGAACAGCAACATCCTGCTGTATGATCAAAAAACGGATTCGCTTTGGAGTCAATTGGATGGAGTTGCGCGTCGCGGCTCGAACATGGGAAATGCGCTCACACCGTATCCATTGCGCTGGATGAAGTGGAATGAATGGAAACAGTTGTATCCGGGCGGGGAAGTGCTGTCGCGAAACACCGGATTTGTCCGCGACTACACGCTTGATCCGTATGGAACCTACCGTACGAATCAAGATGTCTGGTTTTTAGTCGCGAAAAAAGATGATCGTCTTGCGACAAAGGAGCGGATTTTCGGCGTTAAAATCGGCGATGCCGCGGCTGCATATCCGGAAAAAACTTTTGGGACAAAGCCGATTATTCATGATACGATTGGCGGCCAGCCGATGGTCATTTGGAAAGATGAGGAAACTGGCGCGGTTTCGGCTTTCGCACGGAACACAGCGACGTTCGTGCTGACTTTCAACAGGGAAAAATTTGGCATAATGGATGCGGAAACGAAATCCGTTTGGAACGCGGACGGCGCGGCTGTGGAAGGTCGTCTCAAAGGAAAGCGGCTTGAGCGCTTGCCGGTTGTCCCGTCATTCTGGTTTTGTTGGTTCGCCGCGCATCCAGAGACTGCGTTAAGATAGGTCCTTATAAGACCTATGGGATCCATAAGGACCTATATGAAAGGAACATTATTTGTTGTCGCGACACCGATCGGAAATTTGTCCGACACGAGCGAACGTGCGAAATCCACATTGAACGAAGTGGACACGATTTTGTGCGAAGACACGCGCGTCACATCAAAACTTCTCGCCGTGTTTGGCATCCAAAAGCCGTTACTTTCGTACCATCAACATTCAGGCGATGATCGCACGCGAGAAATTATTCGTCGTTTGAAAGAAGGGGAATCGTTTGTACTCGTAACCGACGCAGGAACGCCAGGGATTTCCGATCCTGGCGGCAAGCTTGTTGAAGCCGTTGTGCGGGCGCTCGGAAGCGAGGTCATCATCCATCCGATCCCGGGGCCTTGCGCCGCGGCCGTTGCCCTTTCGATTTCCGGATTTCCGGCCGATGTCTTTTTCTTTTATGGATTTCCTCCTCAAAAAAACGGAAGAAAAACATATTTTGCGAAAATAAGTGCAACGGATGAAACAGTCGTATTCTATGAAAGCACGCATCGTATTAAAAAAACTTTGGAACAACTTGGTGAAGCGATCGGGAATCGGCCAATCGTCGTCTGCCGCGAGCTCACAAAGCTTCACGAGACCATCTATCGCGGAACCGCGAAAGAAGTGACAGAAGCGTTGAAATTAGGTAGCATAAAGGGTGAATTTGTGATTGTCGTCCGCGCAAAGTAAGAGCTTATAGGTTTTAGCTTATAGAGAAGATCTTTCAAGCGACCTTTCCTATAAGCTATAAGCTGTTTTATGCAAATCAAGTTCTACATCACCACGCCGATTTATTATGTGAACGGCAAGCCGTCCATCGGCCATACGTACACGACCATCATCGCCGACGCGCTCGCGCGTTATCACCGCCTGCTCGGCAAAGAGGTGTTTTTCTTGACTGGGATGGATGAGAATAGTCAGAAAAATATCGAGGCCGCGGCACAGGCGGGAAAACAAGATGATGTTCAGGGCTACTTGGACGAGATGGCCGCGCTTTGGCAAAACACGTTCGATACGCTTGGAATTTCGCACGACCGATTCATCCGCACAACCGAAGCCGATCATCACAAAGCCGTCGAAAAATTTTGGAAAGCGGTCGAAGCGAAAGGCGATATTTATCGCGGTGAATACGAAGGGCTGTACTGCAAAGGATGCGAGGCGTTCATAACGGAGTCCGATCTCACAGACGGCGCATGTCCGATCCATAAAAAGAAACCTGAAACGATCCGAGAAAAAAATTACTTCTTCAAACTGACGAAATACCGCGACGTGCTGCTCGAATACATCGAGAAACATCCAGACTTTATCCTGCCCGAGTCGCGCCGCAATGAAATGACCAGCTACATTGACAAGTTTATGACGGATGTTTCGATTTCGCGCTCCACGATGAAGTGGGGCATTCCGGTTCCCGGCGACGGATCCCAGCGCATATACGTATGGTTCGACGCGCTCATCAATTATTTGACCAGCATCGGGTATGGGACGGATGAAGCGGTGTTCAAAAAGTTTTGGCCGGCGGATTTGCATTTGGTTGGAAAGGACATCCTGAAATTTCATTGCGCGCTGTGGCCAGCCATGCTGATGTCCGCCGGAATCCCACTGCCCGAACATGTGTTCGCACACGGATTTTTCACCGTGGACGGCGAGAAGATGTCGAAGTCTCTCGGAAACGTTATTGATCCGCTTGAGATCGTTTCGTCTTACAGCAATGACGTGTTGCGATACTTTTTGTTCCGCGAAATCCACATCGGCGAGGACGGTGATTTTTCGATGAACCGTTTGGCCGTGCGTTACGACGGCGATTTAGCGAGTGAACTCGGCAATTTGGTTCATCGTGTGCTGACCATGACCGAAAAATATACGGACGGAATCGTGCCGGAACGCGCGGATGGATTTTTGGAAGCATGGCCCGCGTATCGCGAAGCCATGGAAAATTTCCGTCCGGACATAGCGCTCGAAATCGCATGGAATGTTATCCATCAGGCCAATCAATATATTGACCAACAACAGCCGTGGGCGCTCGCGAAACTCAAAGAGGACCGGATCCTTAGAGACACCTTATACATTTTGCTTGAGACTCTGCGCCATCTCGCATGGATGCTGTATCCGTTAATGCCGGAAACCGCGGAAAAACTTTTTGTAAAACTCGGCATTGCAATTCCAAAAGAATTTTCCGAATCTGTCGAAACGGCATGGGTGTGGGGCGGTCTGGAGCCAGGATCGAAAATCGAAAAAGGTGAACCGTTGTTTCCGCGTCGCGTATGACTTTCACGATTTCCTCCGCATTGCCATGGACTGACATCGCGCTTGTCGCGATCGCCGCAGGATTCGTGTTGTACGGATTTTTTTCCGGCCTGATCCGCGCGCTTGGAAATCTGGTCGGGATGTTTTTATCCATTTATCTCACTTCGCGCTGGATCGATCCGGTGATGGGAAAGCTTTCCGCGATTTTCGGCACCAGCTCGACCGTAAGGATCATCGCGTTTGTTATTTTGCTCGCGCTCATTTCTCGGCTGGTCGGTCTCGGATTTTATCTCTTGGAAAAGGTACTCGGATTTTTGTCATGGATTCCGTTCGCTAAATCCGTCAATCGGATTCTCGGAGCCGTTTTCGGGCTTCTCGAGGGTTTGGCGGTTGATGGAGCGCTCGTCTTTTTTATCGTAAAGTATGTGCCGTTAAGCGCTCTCCGTCCGGCTCTCGAACATTCCGCGATCGCCTCGTACTTCCAATATGTGATTCAAAATATTCTCCAACTTGTGCCGTCGTGGATGCGGCTGATCCCTCTGCCGTAATGTACAGCTTATAGGTGATAGCTTATAGGAGTTAAAGACCGCCAATTTCTCCTCTAAGCTATAAGCTAACACCTCTAAGCTCTCGTATGACCCTGATGGATACCCACTGCCACATAAACTTCCACGCCTACAAGGATGATAGGGAAGCGGTGATCCGCCGCTCGCTCGACGCCGGCGTTTTTATAATCGCGGTCGGCACGCAAAAGG
>CAZPPQ010000004.1:24724-33007 GCA_964588505.1 uncultured Gammaproteobacteria bacterium
GAGCCGTAAGGCGATCGAAGCCGCTGAAGCGCACGAAGGCGTGTGGGCTTCCGTCGGAGAACATCCAAGCCACCTGCACGCGCAAACGTTTTATGATCCGGACGAGACGCCGGAAACGGCAAATGTAAAAACACGACAGGAAACATTTGATCCTCCCTATTATCTCGAACTTGCGAAGCATCCGAAATGCGTCGCGATTGGAGAATGTGGACTCGATTATTTCCATCTGCCGGAAAATCTTCCGCGAGAGGAAGTCGTCGCAAAACAAAAAGAAGTCCTTCGCGCGCATTTTGATTTGGCGGATACGCTTGGCAAGCCTTTGATCATTCACTGCCGCGAGGCTCATGCGGATCAAACGAAAATCATCGAGGAATATGTCGGAATCGGAAAGCTCGCGAAGCGTGGCGTTGTCCATTGCTTTACAGGAACATTTGAGGAAGCTCTGCATTATCTTGATTTAGGATTTCTGATTTCTTTTACCGGCATCATCACATTTCCTCCGAGAAAAAATGAGGGGGCGATTTCGCCACTGCAAAAAGTCGTGCGAGCCCTTCCGCTTGAAAAAATCATGGTCGAAACTGACGCGCCGTATCTCGCTCCTGTTCCGCATCGCGGAGAACGGAACGAGCCGGCTTACGTAGCGGATGTGGCGCGGAAAATCGCGGAATTGAAAGGTATTTCTATGGAAGAAGTGGCGGAAATAACAACGAAAAACGCCGAAAAATTGTTTGGGATCGTCCGATAAATTTTTTCTCTTGACCACGGGCGCGGAAAATCATATACTATCCGCGCCTTTTGATTTTTTATGGAACATGATCGTGAATACCAGCGTCTCGCGTTCCGCATCTTCGCGGATTTCGGCGTTTCCATTGCCGCTCCCGCGGTTCTCGCTGCTCTTTTGGGAAAATGGCTGGACGAAAAATTTCAAACAACTCCGTGGATTCTCGTCTCGTGCTTTGCGGCGGCGTTCATCTTGACAGCCGTTTCCGTTGTCAAAAAAGCGAAGCGGTATCAAAAGGAATATGTCGCTATCGAACGTTCGCGACCAAAAAATCCTCGCCATAACGCCTAAAGGCTCATGGCTAAAAACTTTCACATGATTCCCCCAGCCGCGGCCGAACCTCTCTTTCACATCGGATCTTTTCCCATCACCAACGCATTGGTGAATGGATGGATTGCGGTCATTTTTTTTGTCGTCATCGGGTTTCTTTTGCGTGCAAGAAACAGCAAGACACCGCGCGGACTCCAAAACGCGGCCGAGGCGCTTGTGGAGTTTCTTTTAGCGGAAATCGAGAAGGTCGCGGGCGATCGGACCCACGCGAAAAAGTTCCTGCCGATCGTCGGAGGTATTTTCCTTTTTCTTCTTTTTTCGAATTGGCTCGGGCTTCTCCCTGGCACGGGCTCGATCGGCATCTATGAAATCATCAACAACGAACGCGAGCTCGTACCACTTCTCCGTCCGGCGGCGAGTGATCTCAATCTGACGCTCGCCATGGCGGTTTTCGCGATCGCCGCTTCCCATCTTATGGGTCTTCTGACGGTCGGTCCGATGAACCACATCAGCAAATTCATCAACATCCGCGGCATTCTGCGCGCGCTGAAAAAAGGGCCGATGGCTGTCGTGGTCGCGATCATCGAAACGTTCGTAGGGCTCTTGGAGATTATTGGAGAATGTGCTAAGGTCCTATCTCTTTCTCTCCGGTTGTTCGGAAACATTTTTGCCGGAGAAGTTTTGATCACGGTGATGCTCGGATTGGCCGCGTTTCTCGTTCCGATCCCATTTATGCTTCTCGAATTGCTCGTCGGCGCCGTTCAGGCAACCGTATTCGCGATGCTGACACTGGCGTATCTTACGGTCGCGACATCCCAACATGAAGAAAGCGGAGAGTTGGAAAAGCACAGAGCTCTGGCTGAAGCTGCTTGATTTATTCCCCGAGCTTGTCGAGGGGCGTGATCCTCGAATCGCTGTCCTCGACAGGCTCGGACAATAAATTTCTAAATTTTGTTTTTTTACTTTATGGATCTCGTCTCCATCGTCACCATTATGAAAGGCGCGACCATTGCTATCGGCGGTTTTGCGCCGGCGATCGCGATCGGTCTTATCGGCAGCAAGGCCATGGAATCCATTGGCCGCAATCCGGAAGCCGCGGGAAAGATGTTTGTCCCGATGCTTCTCGGCATGGCATTCGCCGAGGCTATTGCCATTTACTCGTTGGTTGTTGCGTTCACACTCTAAATTAGGGCGTTAGGGATTTAGGGCGTTAGGGATTTAGCGGATTGAGAAATCTTTTGATTATGGAAACACAAATTGTCGCGGAAACGGCGCGGGCCGCTGGCGGAATTGGCGTTTTGGGAATCAATGGAAAAATTTTTTTGGCCCAGCTCGTGAACTTCGGTCTCATCTTGCTCGTTTTGTGGCGCTTTGCGTTTAAGCCGATCGTCGCGCGACTTGAGGCGCGCAGTGAACGGATCGAAAAAGGATTAATCGAGGCGAAAAAAGCCGAGGTGCGGCTGAAACAGATCGAGGTGGAGCGTGTGGACGTGCTAGCTCTCGCAAAAAAAGACGCGCAGGATATCATCGCAAAAGCAAAACAAGAAGCGATTTCCGTCCAACAGGAACTGATCGAGCGCGCGAAACGAGAAGTCGAACGCGTGGTGGCTCAAGGGCGCGGACACCTGAAAAACGAAAAAGACGCGATGATTCATGAAGCACGCAAAGAGTTGGTGTTGATTGCCGTCGCGGCCGCGGAAAAAATTCTGCGCGAAGGCGTGAGCGAAAAAAAGTCGAAGTCGCTTGCGGAAGAAGTTGTAAGAAAGATGACCTGATATGAAGCGCTCCGCAATAAAATTAGCCGAGGCATTCGTGTCGGTCGCGGAATCCTTGGACGGAAAATTACTTGATGCGGCCGCCGGTTGGTATCTCGAATGGTTGCGCGAACACGGGGAATCGCATCGTCTGCCGGAAATCATCCGCGCGATAGACGACGTGTGGAAAAAACGGTTTGGTGCCGCGCATATCGTCATTGAAACGGCTCATCCGCTGTCGTGGGACGCGCGCGCCGCTCTTGAGAAACAGGCACGCGGCGCGGATGTTTCCGAAGCCGTGCGACCGAATCTTATCGGCGGCGCGCGCCTGCGCGTGGACGATCTCGTCTTAGACGGTTCCATTGCCGGACAGCTCGCCCGACTTTCTCAAACTTTGCTCCAGTAAGCCGCTTATTATGACATCAAAATCAGACATCATCTCGGCGCTCAAAAAACAGTTGGAAACGTTTCATGCCGGTATAGCCGAAGAACGGGTGGGAACCGTTCTTTCCGTCGGTGACGGCATCGCGCGCATTGGAGGACTTTCAAGCGTCCAGTCTTCCGAGATGTTGGAATTTCCCGGCGGCGTCGCGGGTGTGGCATTAAATTTGGAAGAGGGATCGATCGGCGCCATTATTCTCGGAAGCTCAATCCAGATCAAGGAAGGCGATACGGTAAAAGCGACCGGACGCATTCTTTCCATTCCGGTTTCCGATGAGATGACCGGACGCGTGATTGATCCGCTCGGAAATCCGCTGGACGGCAAAAAAGCCGTGCACGCAAAAACCTACCTTCCGATTGAAAAAATCGCTCCTGGCGTTATGGCGCGCAAATCCGTGAGCGTTCCGCTTCAAACCGGCATCAAGGCGATTGACACGATGATTCCAATAGGACGGGGCCAGCGCGAGCTCATCATCGGAGATCGTCAAACCGGAAAGACGGCCCTTGCCGTGGACGCGATTTTGCATCAAAAAGGAACCGGCGTGAAATGCATTTACGTCGCCATCGGACAAAAAGAATCGAAAGTCGCGAAACTCGTGGCCCGCCTCGAAGCATCCGGAGCCATGGAATACACAACAGTCGTTGTTTCCGGAGCGTCTGATCCGGCCTCTCTTTCGTACATTGCGCCGTATGCCGGATGCACGATCGGAGAATATTTTATGTCAAAGGGCGAGGACGCGCTCGTGATTTATGACGATCTTTCAAAGCACGCGTGGGCCTATCGTGAAATTTCGCTTTTATTGCGCCGTCCGCCAGGCCGCGAGGCCTATCCGGGCGACGTATTTTATCTCCACTCCCGTTTACTTGAGCGCGCGGCACGCGTAACCGAGGAACTTGGCGGCGGATCGCTGACCGCGCTCCCGATTATCGAGACGCAAGGCGGCGATGTGTCCGCGTACATCCCGACCAATGTCATTTCCATTACGGACGGGCAGATTTATCTTGAATCCGATCTGTTTTACCGCGGCATCCGTCCGGCTTTGAACGTCGGCCTTTCGGTTTCGCGCGTCGGCTCGGCCGCACAGACAAAAGCCATGAAAAAAGTAGCCGGGAAACTTCGCCTTGAACTTGCGCAATTCCGCGAGCTTGAAGCGTTCGCGCAGTTTGCGACGGATTTGGATGAAGGGACGCGCAAGCAGATCGAACGCGGCCGCCGATTAACCGAGATTTTGAAACAGCCGCAATACGAGCCAATGCCATTCGAACAGCAAGTCGCGATCATCTATGCGGCTATCAACGGCTTTGCGGACGGAATTGCGGTTGAAAAGATGAAAGAATATGAAGAGGCTTTTCATCAATATTTCACGACCGCCGGAACGAAGACATTGGATTTGATTCGCGAAAAGAAAGAGCTGGCGGCCGATGTGGAGGCGGCGTTGAAGAAGACGATCGAATCGTTCAATTCCACGTTGCAACCAAAATGACATTCGGGAACAGACCCAAACTATGGCCATGCAAACCCGCGCCATCAAGCGGCGGATGAAATCCGTACGCAACACGCGCAAAATCACCAAAGCCATGGAGCTCGTTTCCGCAAGCAAAATGCGGCGCGCCGTTTCTTCGGTTTTGGGAACGCGCCCGTACTCGGCTCTCGCCTGGGAATTGGTTTCCGCTTTGCAAAAGAAGACGGACGAAACCTTACATCCTTTGCTTCGCCGTCCAAAAAACGGCGGGCGCGTGCTTGTCATCCTGATCGCTTCAGACCGCGGGCTGGCCGCCGGATTCAACGCTCATATGATGCGTAAAGCCTTGGCGGAAATGAACGCGTACGGCCCGTCGCGCACGGATGTAATCTCCCTCGGACGGCGGGGAGCCGACGCGATGAAAAAAGCCGGATACCCGATCATCGCCAGCTTCACACAACTCACAAATCATCCGCGTTTTCAGGACATCATTCCGATCGCGCGTTTGGTAAAAGATGAATTCGTCAAAGGCTCATACGACAAAGTCCTCATCGCCTATACGGATTTTGTGAGCGCAATCGCACAGCGGCCGGTCGTCCTTGAACTTCTGCCTTTTGGCAAGCAAGCCGCGCCAGAAGGAACGGAGACCGTCCATACTGCGAGCGAATTTTTATTCGAGCCGAATCCTCAAAAAATTCTTGACCGCCTTCTGCCGCAACTGGTTGAAACCATGGTGTATCAAGCATTGCTCGAATCCGCGGCATCGGAGCATTCGGCCCGTATGATGGCCATGAGAAGCGCTTCGGACGCGGCCGGAGAAATGATAGATGCCCTTTCGTTCACATATAATCAAGCGCGGCAGGCAAGTATCACGCAAGAAATCGCGGAAATAAGCGGCGGCAAAGCCGCTCTTGAAAATTAACAGGTCCTTATTGGTCCAATGTGTCTTATGAATGGTGTGATCGCGCAAATTATCGGAGCGGTCGTGGATGTTCGCTTTCCAACGGAACAAACGCTTCCGCCGATCCAGACAGCCCTTTTGGTCACTCGCGGAAAAGAGACTCCGCTCACATTAGAGGTCGCCCAGCATATCGGGAACTCGATGGTGCGCACGATTGCCATGACAACGACGGACGGATTGTCGCGCGGAATGGAAGTCAAAAATACCGGCAGGCCGATTTCAATTCCGGTCGGACCGAACACGCTCGGCCGCATGGTGAACGTGACCGGCGACGCAATCGACAAGATGGGCGCGGTAAAAGGGAAGCGGTTGGATCCGATTCATCGCGAGGCGCCGGCCTTTACGGACCAATCCACAAAAAACGAAGTGTTTGAAACAGGCATCAAGGTCATTGATCTTATCTGTCCGTTTTTGAAAGGAGGGAAGACCGGATTATTCGGAGGAGCTGGAGTTGGAAAAACCGTGCTCATCCAAGAACTCATCCATAATATCGCGACAAAGCACGGCGGATATTCTGTGTTTGCCGGCGTCGGGGAACGCACGCGCGAGGGGAATGATTTATATATGGAGATGAAGGCCTCGGGTGTTTTGGAAAAAACAAGCCTCGTGTTCGGGCAGATGAACGAACCGCCAGGAGCGCGCGCCCGCGTGGCGCTGACAGGCCTGACGATGGCCGAATATTTTCGCGATGACGAAGCGCGCGATGTTCTTCTTTTTATTGATAATATCTTTCGTTTTACCCAGGCCGGATCCGAAGTGTCATCCTTGCTCGGGCGTATTCCGTCTGCCGTCGGCTACCAGCCGAATTTGGCCACCGAGATGGGCGCGCTCCAAGAGCGCATCACCTCGACGCAAAAAGGATCCATCACCTCGATTCAAGCCGTTTACGTACCGGCCGACGATTTGACGGATCCGGCTCCGGCCACAACTTTCGGACATTTGGATTCGACCGTTGTTCTCTCGCGTGCGCTTTCTGAGCTTGGCATTTATCCTGCTGTAGATCCGCTCGATTCGAGCTCCACAATGCTCGATCCGCAAGTGGTCGGCGGAGAACACTACGATGTCGCGCGCCGTGTCCAACAAGTGCTTCAGCGTTACAAAGACTTGCAGGATATTATTGCTATTTTGGGCATGGATGAATTGTCGGACGCGGATAAGCAAACTGTCTCCCGCGCCCGTAAAATTCAGAAATTCCTCTCCCAGCCGTTTTCAGTCGCTGAAGCGTTTACTGGCACTCCTGGAATGTTCGTGCGCCGCGAAGACACGGTGCGCGGGTTCAAAGAAATTCTCGAAGGCAAGCACGATGACAAGCCGGAGCAGGCGTTTTATATGAAAGGCGGAATTGACGAAGTGGCTGGCGAGGCCAAGTCATCCTGAACTCGGAACTAATCTCCTCGGCATTGCTTTTTCTCGGTCCGGACTTGTCGCAGGCCTCGTCGAAAAAGCAACGCCTCCGGTCTTGGTTCCTACGTCGTAGATAAAGTTAAACTTTATGCATCGGATGCATGTAAAAATTGTGATCCCGGAGCGCGTTGTATTTGAAGATGAAATTGACGCGCTTTCGGCCATGACAGAAACAGGAGAGCTCACTATTCTCCCTGGACATATTTCTCTCGTAACCGCGTTGCGTGCCGGGGAAATGCGAGTGAAAAAGGGAGGCGAAGAATATCTTCTTGTCGCTTCGACCGGATTTTTAGAGGTGCGCGAAGGCAGAGAAATTATCATCTTGGCGGATACGGCTGAACGCGTTGAAGAGCTGGAGCTTGGGGAGATTGAGAAGGCGCGCGAGCGGGCGAAAGCGATTCTTTCCGAGAAGCGAAACGCGGACGAAGTCGGATTTGCGGATGCCGCCGCAGGTCTCGAGCGCGAGCTCGCCCGCGAGCGCGTGGCGTTAAAAAAGAAATTTCGCAACGCGCGTGCATCCCATTGACAAGACACAAGAAATTCGATACCTTTTTGTGGTCATTTCCGACAAGGAGGAATAATGCCGTTGAGCGATATCCGTCACTTTGAACAACTGAAAATTTTTAGCGTGATGAATTTCCGCCGTTTCCGGCTTTCCGAGCGCATCATCTTGGTCAGCTGTCCATGCCAAGGCGCTCTCCCAAATATCCGACTCAAAACAAGCAGGTCGTTCATGGACATGAGAGAGGGCAACACGCATTGTTTCACGCTTCCGGGAGGCGGGGCGTTTCTCGGACGGGGAAAATCCGGAAAATCGGTTCTGCATCAGATGCTCGATCTTGCGAAGCGTCTAGAAATTTCGCGTATCGGACTTTGCGCACATTCCCCATGTCTCTACACGGAAGGCCTCCGGTTGATGGACGTCTTGTGGCGTTTGCACCAAGCCAACCAAAAATTGATGGCGGCCAATCCGAATTTCGAAATTTCTCCATGCTTTGTCGTTCATCATCCTCCACATCCTGCGACGACGCACTGGGTTGATCTGAAAATACTCGAAGATTATCACCTCAAATCGCTCTCTGCCGCCTGAACCGTCTTTCAGACAGCATATCCCCCGAAGCCAGAAAATGGTAAAGGGGGATTTTTTATTGTTCGCTGTCTAGGTTCAGATACATGTGATACACCCGTTAGGTTTGTAATATGATGACA
>CAZPPQ010000005.1:0-31972 GCA_964588505.1 uncultured Gammaproteobacteria bacterium
GGAAGCGACTTTTGCAGAGGTCCCTAAATGAATATGAAACGAACAAAAATTGTCTGCACGATTGGCCCGGCGAGTCGGGATCCGGCTATCATTTCCAAGTTGATCGAATCTGGAATGGACGTGGCTCGTTTGAATTTTTCGCATGGGACGCGCGAAGAACATCTCGAGACGCTGTCTGTCATTCGTCACGCGGCAAAGCTGGCTGGACGCCCGATTGCCGTTCTCGGCGATTTGCAAGGGCCGAAAATCCGCCTCGGGGTTTTGCCAAAGGCAGGAGTTGAAATAGTTGCAGACAAGGAGATCGTGTTCTCAACCGCCTCAGACTCCTATATGAAAGGCATTTTACCAGTAACTTACCGTAAACTCCATCTGGATGTAAAGCCAGGGCATCGCATTTTGCTCGACGATGGGTTATGTGAAGTGAAAATCGTCTCGGTAAAAGGGCGGTTGATTCGCGCGAAAGTGATAAATGGTGGCAAACTCACATCCCACAAGGGAATGAATTTTCCTGATTCGACGCTCGGACTTTCGTCACTTACGGAAAAGGATAGAGAGGATATTATTTTCGGCGTAAAAATCGGGGTGGATTGGATGGCGCTGTCGTTCGCGAAGAGCGCGAATGATGTCCATTTGTTGCGCCGGCTGATCAAGCGAGCCGGAAAAAAGAATCGGATTTTGCCGCGGATTATCGTAAAGATCGAGAAACACGAGGCGATTGATCATTTTGACGACATTTTGTGTGCGACTGACGGCATTATGGTCGCGCGAGGAGATTTGGGAGTCGAGATTCCAGCAGATCAGGTTCCTATTTTTCAAAAAGAGATGATTGAGAAATGTCGCAAGGCCGGAAAGCCGGTGGTGGTTGCGACGCAGATGCTCGACTCTATGATTCGAAATCCTCGCCCGACACGCGCCGAAGTTTCCGATGTGGCGAACGCCGTGTTCGATCATACGGATGCCGTGATGCTTTCTGGAGAAACGGCAATGGGAAAGTATCCGATCGAGGCGGTCAAGATGATGGCAGACATTATTATAACAGCCGAGGAGTCGCCGTTTGATAATATTCCGCTGGCAAAATATCGGCCGATGACCGTTTGCGGAGGCATGGCTGAAATGCTCAAGGACGCGGCGTTCGACGGACAAATAGACGGCGTGCTGGTTTCTCTTAAAATTTCGCCATGGGCCGAGACGCTTTTTTTGGAGCATCCGGAAGTTCCGTTGTTTTTGGCTTCGCCGGATGATGTTTTTGCCCGCCAGAACAACATCCGTTGGGGCGCAGAGCCGTTTACATTGAAGGGGATTTCACAGAAAAATTTTGTCAGTCGCTCAATGAGGATTTTGCGAAAAAATAAACTTGTTAAAAAAGGAACGCGGCTCGCAATCGTGCTTGGGGATGAAAAAGTCGGATTTAAATTGATTGAGGTTAAATAAAAAGCGTTCCCAAGCAACGGGAACGCGAAGGAGAAAGAAGAAGAAGAATAGGGGATTACGTCGGACGAGTCGCCGCGTTCAGAAGCTTACGAAAACTTTCTTCGACCATTGCCCTGTGGACAGAATGATCTTTTCGTGGCAAAGGCTTTTGCGGAGGGCGGTTTTTGCTAGTTCTCGATTCGATGAGGGCCGCGCGTTCTATGAGGGCCGCGCGCGCGTATTGTCCAGTGGGTGGCATACATTCGGCCGGTTGGGCGCAAAAGAGGTTTGCACCCTTGTGTTTTTGTTTCATGGATTTGAGCGCTTCCTCACGGCACCTGCTTCCAGGGTGTACGATTCCAAGCCTGGTGTAGCGACCATCCGGGTTTCCGATGTAGACACAGACCTGCGTCACGGTCATTTGACAACCGCATCCGGCGCATCGCTCGATGCCTTCCACACGGATGCTTGGAAAGAGGAATGTCCCCACAACTTCACAGTCATCCCCGATCGGGATTAGGGCAGGTTGTGGCAAGTCGGTTCTGCGTGTGTTCTTGGCTTCCGACATTTGAGTCCTCCTGGCTCGCCGGACTGAATATTTGGCACGTTTTTTTGAAACGACAGCGTAAATGATAGTCCTGAAATGGATTATTTGTCAATGAAAAAAATTCCAATAAAATTGGAATTTTTTTCATGGCGGGCCGGAAGGGATTCGGACCCTCGATCTTCTCCGTGACAGGGAGACGTGTTAACCGGGCTACACCACCGGCCCATTTTGAGGTACAGAAATATTATTACACGCTTGTGCGAGCGGTCTTTTTTATTTCACTATGACTTGCTTTACCAAACCCTCGAACACCATTGGTTTATCTTTAGCCAAGGTAGAGAGAATTTTGCGGTCAAGCACAATGCTGGCCTTTTTAAGTGCGTCCATAAACCGGCTGTATGAGATGCCGAACGGGCGGACACCGGCGTTGATGCGTACTTGGAACAGGCGGCGGAACGAACGTTTTTTATTCCGGCGGTCGCGATAGGCGTAGGCGCCGGCCTTGAGCATGGCCGTGCGTGCCAATTTAATTTTTGATTTTCGGCCCCACATCATCCCTTTCGTCTTCGCAAGCAGGTTGCGGCGATGTTTGGTATGTTGGACGCCGCGTTTTACGCGTGGCATAAGATTTTGATCTTTGAGGGGTTAGGCGTACGGGAGCAGATTTTTTACAGCCACGATATGCGCGTCGCTGAACGTAACGTCGCGTCGTTTCTTACGGCTGATCTTGCCCGCGTCGCGCGTATTAAAGTGATCCTGTCCGGCATATCGTTTGATCATTTTGCCGTTCTTGGTCACTTTGAGGCGTTTTGACAAGGCCTTGTGAGTTTTGAGTTTCATAGAGTTTCCGTTCGCTAATGTGCGAAGTGTAGGGAAATCATCGGGTATTGTCAATAGGTTCCGGACTTTAGGCTCTAGGCGTTAGGCTTTGGGGCTCGAGCTAAATGCTAATGGCTCATTTATCCCCTCGCGATGATCGTCGTAAGGCGTCCCATTTGATAGGCCGTCGCCTGCTCGACGCGAATCGGGTAATCGGCACGGAGCAAAGCCATCATTTTATTCAAGACCGCGTTCGCCACGTCGCGGTGCGCTTTTTCGCGGCCGCGCATCACAAGTTCAAGTTTCACTTTATCTCCGCGCTCCAAGAATTTTTTGGCCTGTTGGTGACGGACTTCCAAATCATGTTCGCCAATGCGAAGCGAAAGCCGGATGCCCTTGATGTCTACTTCTTTTGACTGTGCTTTTTGCTTTCGGATTTCTTTTTCTTTTTGATACTTAAAGTGTCCGTAGTCGAGGATTTTGCATACGGGAGGTTCTGCTTTTGGAGAAACTTCAACCAAATCCAATCCGCGTTCAACGGCAATTTGAATGGCTTGACTTGTCGGGATGACACCGAGCGCCTCGCCTTTTTCATCAATGACACGGACATCGAGGGATGTGATCGCTTCATTGGCACGGAAGACTGGAATCGAGAGTTTTGGTTTTTGATTTCGATGGCGATGGATGCGCATAGTATTATTGGAAGTATAGAGGAAAGACTTCAAAAAATCAAGGGAATAAGGGTATACTATGTCCATATGTCTCTTGCTTTCAACAAGCGCGCTACATTTGACTATGACCTTCTTGAAGAATTTGAAGGTGGTTTGGCATTGACAGGCGCGGAAACGAAATCTGTGAAAGCCGGGCATGTGCGTTTGTCCGGCGCGTTTTTGCATGTGAGGAATGGAGAATTATGGATTAAAAATTTGCTTGTCACTCCGTACGGGCCAGCTGGCGAGAAAGCCGTGCAGACGGCGAGTCGTGATCGAAAGGTATTGGTGCATCGCCGTGAACTTGAGAAGATTGCAGGGAAGACACAAGCCGAGGGATTGACATTAGTGCCGGTCTCGCTTTATACTCGGCGGAATCTCGTGAAGATTGGCTTTGCGCTCGCACGTGGAAAAAGGAAGCACGAAAAGCGTGAGGCGATCAAAAAGCGCGAGGTCCAGCGCTCGTTGCAGGAGCGGATGCGAGAGTAAGATTTTTCTGTTAGAAAAGATGTCAAACGGGTGAGATTTCCTCTGAAAAACTTCAGCTGCAGTGTCTGGAGTTTTAAGGAGGGTTCGTAAAATTGATGAGAGTCGAGGTGGAGCGAGAGGCCAACTGCTTGGCCTCGAGCCGCCGAGACGGGTTCGACGATGTTTCCGAAGGAAACCGACGAACACCGGCGCGCCCCGAGGACCGAACTGAAACGTACTAAAACGTACGTTGAAGAAGGACCGGAGGGGCAAGCCGTTAGATCGCAATTTTACGAAGCCGACCACTTGGGGCTGATCGGTTTCGATGGTTCGATCTCCTCCTTACGATCAAGCCGAGGGCATGCGTAACCTCGTTAATCCGGCGCATAGAGAACTCAACTGCCAATACTTTCTCGAAGGTAAAGAGCGTGTTCGCTTCGGCGTTCCGCGTTCCGAGCCTCGCAATGGTTGCCGCGTAATTGCGGCTCGGCCCTGATTTATCAGGGGACCCATCCGCTGCCTCGATGCTCAATACAGGCAACGCGGGTGTCATATACATTGAGCTGTGGTTCCATGGTCGTCGGTCTCATGGAATCAAGACTGGCGATCGGCACTGCACGGTGGCTTTTGTCCTGCTCTGACCATCGTGTAGCAAATTCAGCGGGACTTCGCTTGAAAACGTCGTATCGAGAAGCCGTTCCAGACGGGGGTTCGATTCCCCCCAGTTCCACCAACAAAAACACCCAGTTTCGACTGGGTATTTTTGTTGGTGCTTCGAGCACATGCCCTGCGGCATGTGCGAAGGGAATCGAACGCCGGAGCGATGTTCGGCGAGCGTTGCCGGCGAGCCGAACCGCGAGGCGGTGGCTAGGCCTCGGAGCCGGAAGGCGACGAGAGCCGAAGCCGATTCCCCCCAGTTCCACCAACAAAAACACCCAGTTTCGACTGGGTATTTTTGTTGGTGCTTCGAGCACATGCCATGCAGAAGACGGAAGGAAGTCGCAGACAATCCATTTTTTTGTTATAGTAAAGTCGCTATGTTTCCTCCCAAACTCGCAGGGAAGCCGCAGGCCATCTCCATCTCCACATCAACCCTTTTCAAAATCATCGCGATTGCGACAGGTTTGTGGTTTCTTTGGTTCACGCGCGACGTTGTTATCATGGTACTCATTGCCATTTTGTTTGCCGCTCTCATTGACCCGTTTGCCGACTGGTTCGCGAAGCGCAATGTCCCGCGCGCTCTCGCCGTTCTTATCGTATATCTTTTGATTGCCGCGCTTGTCATCTTGATCGGCTTTTGGCTCGTGCCGGTCGTCGGAAGCCAGTTTATCCAACTTTTTGAATTTGTCTCATCCCCAAAAGGCTTTCTGTTCCAACTGCTTGATCGGATTCAAACCTTCACGGCGCAATACGGTCTTCAGGAAAATGTTCGATCGGCGCTGGAATCGCTTCAGAGCTCGGTTTCCTCTTCAGTCTCATCCGTTTTCACAACGGTTCGCGGCGTGTTCGGAGCAGTCGCGGCGCTTTTTGTCATTCTCGTTCTCACATTTTATATGGTTGTCGAGGAGGCGGCCGCGCGCCGGTTGTTCAAAAATCTCGCCCCGGAAGAATATCAGCCGTTTTTGTCCCAGTTGTTCGCGCGCATGCAAAGTAAGGTCGGCGCATGGCTCCGCGCACAGTTGTTC
This sequence comes from uncultured Gammaproteobacteria bacterium, assembly GCA_964588505.1. Lineage (GTDB taxonomy): Bacteria > Patescibacteriota > Patescibacteriia > UBA9934 > GWF2-40-263 > CAZPPQ01. The sequence goes on from CAZPPQ010000005.1 coordinate 5,640, forward strand.
CTCGGGCTTATCATTGGCGTTGCCGTTTATATCGGCCTTTCGATTCTCGGGGTGCATTATGCTCTTCTTCTTGCCATTTTTGCCGGAGTTTTGGAGTTTGTGCCGTATATCGGCCCGATTCTTTCTATTATTCCGGCTTTGATTATTTCCTCGGCGCAATCCCCGATGTTGGCCGTGTTCGTGCTCGTTCTGTATCTCGTGATCCAGCAGATTGAGAATCATTTACTTGTGCCGAAAGTAATGCAAAAGGTGACCGGACTGAATCCGGTTGTGAGCATTATCGCGCTTCTCCTCGGGATCAAGCTTGGCGGATTTGTCGGCGTCGTGCTTTCCATCCCGCTTACAGCCATGGCCTCGGTCGCGCTAGAGGATATTTTTAAAGATACTTCTTCCTCTTAATTATGTTCAAAAATATCCATCACCACCCAACATTTTTTCCGGTTATGCTCGCGCTCCTTACCGGAGGACTCATCTATTTTATGTTTTTCGCGTTCACAAGCAAGCCGATCGTTCTTTCTTCGGCAACGACTGTCGTGGACGAAGGAGCCTATCGTGAATCTGTGAAAAATATCGTCGCGCCGTTTTTAAAATCTTTTTCAAGCGCTCCGAACGACATGGCAAAGCTCGTGTTAACCGAGAATGTGTTGAACACACTTCTCAACGTAACAGTGCCAGTAATTTATAAGGAGATACATTTGGAACTTGCAATAAGTTTGAATCAGATGCGCGACGGATTGCGCGGAGCCAATGGATCATTTGAGGATGGGAAGGTGCGATTTGAGCGCATCGTCGGCGCGAATCCGTGGCTTAAATGAGTTGTCGTACAGAATATGAATTTGTTGCTTCCGTCGCCAAACGTTCCTGCAACGCCGGACGAATGGCTTGAAAATCGAAAGTGTCGTCGGATGTCAGGCGAGTTCAGATGTTGCGGCGCTTGCGCGATCGTCGGAATTCTCGTTGTGTTCGCCGTGCTTTTCGGGGGAGTCTGGATTGCGGCGAAAACCGGTCTTGTCAAGACCCCATCGTTTTTCCGCGGTGCATTCGAGATGCCGGAGCCGACGCGTGTCGTGTATCCAAGGCCAGAACCTCCAGAAATGATTTTATCACAGCTTTTAAATCCGGACGGAACCGTTTCCGGACAGATTTCCGAAAGAACGCTGACCGGATTGCTTCAATATTCGCTGAAGCAGGGTAACATAGATTGGATTGTCTCGGATCGTGCACAGGTGGTTATGGATAAGGAAAAAGGATTGGAGATTTTCGTTCCTGTGAAAAAGGACAAACAAGAAACCGCGTTTCGCGCGTGGGTTTTGCCGCGAATGATTGACGACCGCCTGTCGCTTGATGTACAAGAAGCGCGCGTTGGAACATTACCGATTCCATTTTTGTCGTCGTTCGAGCCGATGATTCAGGAGAAATTGAATGCCGCGCTTGACGGAAACAAAGATGTCTTTCGATTAACGCGTTTTGAGGTCGGCGACGGATATGTGAACATCGCGGGCACACTCATCAAATCGTTATGATCCTTCTCCATCGAATAACTCCATTTTTAATCGCTTTGGCCGTGGCAGCCGGATTTGGCCTTGTGTTATTTGTTGCGTCCGTTTCGATATTGCTTCCGATCGGTTTGTCGTTTGCGATCGTTTTTTTGCTTTTTTGCCGGCTGGCGCAGTGGCAGGCCGCGTCGTTTCTGTTTTGGGCTTTGGTCGGCGTCCCGAGTTTTTTTCTGGCGTCGGGATTCGGAGCGTTTCTTTTTTTGGAAAGCGAAGTTGTGCGCATCATTCTTGCCGCGCTCGTGACTTTTTTTACGTTTTTGTTCGCCGAACAGGTATTTTCTTATCTTCACGCGCCAGCGGTTTATCAGGCATACGCGATCGAGCATCTCTCGATTATGCTTAACGTTTTAAGCGTATTTTTCACTGGCATTGTCGCGCTCGGCTCGCATATTTTTCTTCAACCCCCGCTTTGGATGCTCATACCAAGTTTTGCCGCGCTTATCTTTTTTTTACTGTACGCCGCTCTTTGGGTAAGCAAAGTGGATTCAGTTCCCGCGCGATCTTTTGCGCTCGTCGGCGCGCTCCTGCTCACGGAATTGTTTTCGGTCATTCTTTTTTTGCCGATCGGCTATTATGCGGGCGCGGCGTTTCTCGCCATTTGCCTCTATGTGTTTCTCGGCCTTTCTCGCGCGCGATTTTTGCAGAAGCTCTCTCGCGCCGTCGTGTGGAGATACCTTGCGGCCGGAATCATTCTTTTTGTCTTAATCGCGGGCACGGCCCCATGGCGATGATATGGTCCCGCCGTCTTTTTTAAAATTGATCATTATCGCATCCATTGTCGGGGGTATGTGCGGTATTGCCGGAGCGGCCGTGACGACTATTTTTTTAACAGATTATGCCGGATGGGTCGCTGGATTATCTTTGCCGGCCAGTCCGGCCGGATCATCCGGGCGGATAGATCGGCCGCGCGGATCGGTTGTTTCATCAGGAGAAGTTGAAACGATCAGGGAAAAAGTTTCCGGATCGGCTGTCGGAATCTATCAGCCGGATCGGACGAATCTGCTTCGGATGTATCGTCCGGATCGCGCGCTCGCCTCTGGAGTCGTGCTCACTTCGGACGGCTGGCTGCTTGTTCCGGCAATTTCTTCCGTGGATTTGTCAAAAATGGAATTCGTTGTAGGACGCATGGCGTATCAGGCCGATCGCGTAGAACAAGGGACACGTTATCCGTTTGGTTTTGTGAAAGTAACAGCGCAGAATTTGCCTGTTGTTGCCTTTGGCAAAGGACTGGAAGTTTCGGTCGGGGATCAGGTTTTCGTCGTCCCATCTCGTCAGACGTTGTTATCCACAAGCGTGTTTGATATGCGATTTGGAACCGAGCTCGTGCGTTCATCCGATGTTCTTGCGCGCAGGTGGTTTTTGTCCGAGCCGCCGGCTTTTCCGCTTCTCGGATCTCCGGTCGTTGATGCGTCCGGTTCGTTAGTCGGGATGATTGAGACGATAGAAGGGTCGCGCCCGCGTGTTTTGCCGATCGAAGCCGTTGTTTTGACATTTCAGACGCTTTTACAAAACGGGACGATTTCTTATCCGATGCTCGGTGTGCGCGGCGTTGATTTATCACGCGCAATCGGATTGTCAAAGACGATTCCGTCGCGCGGAATGGAGAACGGATTTTTGGTGTACGGAAAAGGGAGCGTGTCCTATGTGAGCTCGGCAAAGTCGGCGGGAATCGCTGAAGGTGATATCATTCTTTCAGTTGAAGGGCAGGCGCTTGGCTACCGAAAGTCTTTGGATGAATATCTCGTTTCTTTTCGTCCTGGCGATGAGGTCGCGCTTCGCATTGATCGCGCAGGAAAGCAGATGGATGTTCGTGTTATGCTAGGATCAGATCGTCCATAATTTTTTCTTTATGTCTCAACCGCACTATTCCACGATTTTGTTACGCCATTGGCGTGTGATTCTTTTGTTTGGTTGCGTTGGCTTATTGTTTGCCGTCGCGATGACGTTTGTTCGCCCGCTTCAGTATTCTTCAACCGTGCGGCTGTTGATTTCGCAGGATGTCGGTGCGTCGGTTGACGCGTACACAGCGAGCCGATCCGAGGAGCGTATTGCGCAGAATCTGGCGACGATCATTTACACCACAACGTTTTTCGGTGAAGTGCTTACATCTGGTTTTGACATTGATGAAAAAACGTTTTCTGCGAAAGATTACAAGCGGCGCATCGAGTGGCGAAGAACCGTGTCAGCGTCCGTGTCTCGTGGCGCCGGAATTTTGACCGTAACCGCGTATCGGCCGGATGTAAAGCAAGCCGAGCGGATTGCGCGCGCTATCGCGTTTGTTCTCACAAAAAATGCGTCGGAGTACACCTCCGGAGGAAACGTGCGCGTGCGGTTGATTGATGCCCCGCTCAATTCTCGTTGGCCAGTCAAACCGAATTTGATCGCGAACGGAGTTTCAGGATTGATTCTCGGCGGATTTGTCGGGATGGCTTATGTCTTTTTGCAGGCCGAGCGCGTCCGCCGTCGGCATCAGTTGGTGCACGAGGAATTTATTGCATAATGCAAAAGAGGCAGAACGGCCTCTTTTGCGTCTGTATATAGGTCCCTTTGGTCCGATAGGTCCTATGAATCGTGCGTGCGAAAAATCCGCTAAAGCGGCTTGGCCGGGCGAGTCGTCGCGAGGAGGAGGCGCGACGATCGCTGTACCAAGCCGATCCAGCGGATTTTTTGGTGTCGGAACTTTAGCACAAGGCATTTTTGGCGGCAAGCTGGGTTTCTTGTGGACAGATTGTTTTTACAGATTGTTTTTATTGGTCCTATTCGTCGTATGAGTCCTATTGATCCTAAATCTACACCGCGCCGCTTGACAGTTTTGCCGGATTATGCTATTCTTAAGCGTTCGAAAATAAGAAGAAAATCGCGATTTTGGGCGGTTTGAGGCCTGCTTTGCCACATCTCCTCCTTGAGGCATTGTAAGGCGTCAAACCACTTAAGGTCGTGGCCGGGCTAAAATTAGCGAATTTTCGTTGGTTTTGGCCCGAATCACGACCGAGTTCCTTAAAAGGAATTCAAAAGCGAAACGGGCGTCACCCAAACGGGTGATGTCATGGCCGCCACATTGGGTGGAGGCCAAGGCAAATCCGTTATGGGTCTGACGACCCGACGGGAGGACAAAAAATGCGCGGTCTCATGTTCGTGCTTTGCCTCATGGCCATTGTGGCCGTGGGGAACCTCAACAAGGCCAAGGCCCAGGCGGCCGCGGCATCCGCTGCCCCGGCCGTTCCGGCAATCACGCCGCCGGACCTCTGCGCGTTGGTGCCGGTCCCGACACAGCAGCGCGACTTCTGCGCCCTGAAGAAGGCGGCCGAGGCCACCGCGGCCAAGGCCAGCAAGTGCACGACCGCCCTCGGCGTCTGGGACGCAACCAAGCGCCCGCAGTGCGACTTTTCCGAGGAGGAAAAAGCGAACTGCGAGGCCGGGCTCGTCGACAGCAACAGCGTCGATGTCCCGGGCTCCAAGGGTGTCTGGAACACGCGCGGCAAGTCGTGCGTGTTCGACGGCACCAGGCCGGACACGGGCTTCTGCCTGCCTGCTTCGGCAGTCGCCAACGAAGCGCCGCGTGAGGTTCACAACGAGTACGAGTGTTGGGTACTCGCCGGCGCGCGCAAGGGCCCGGCCGGCGGCGGTCTGTCCGCCAAGGCGGTGGACAAAAAGATCGCCGCCGCGATCGGGCCGGTCGAGCGGGATCTCGGCGTGCTCGGCCAGCGCGTGGTCGCTGTCGAAAGTTGGCTCGGCGAGGTCAAGAAAGGCCACAAGGAAGCGGTCGCAGCACAGCACCTTTTCAATACGGCCGTGCGTGCGCGCATCGAAGGTGTCGAGTTTTCTGTCAATGGTCGGGACGAAGAAGTCCCTCCCCCGGCCAGCTCTCCAGCCGGAACGCCGCCCGAGATGAAGCACGTCTGGGGTTTGCAGGAGACAGTCCACGGCCGAGACATCGAAGTGACCGAGAGCGGCCAGACGAGGACGATTCACGAGGACGGTGTCCTCGATGTGATTCGTTCTCACCGCGCGGCCATGATCGGGCTCCGTAGGGAGTTCGAGGGTCGCGGGCTCCTGTTCTCGATCGGCCCCGCAGGCTTTCTCGCTTCCGGCGGGGAGCTTAACGTGAAGGTCGGAGACCAGAGCCGGCTCGTGCGGGGTTCGTACCTGCGTGGAGTCGGACTCACGCTCGGGCTGGACTATCTGTCCGGACCGAGCATGTCCGGCGCGTTCGTGTCCGTCTCGTCGGCAACGACGGACGGCGCGAGTGCAGGCGGAGGAATGACGACCTTCGACGGCTCGGCAGTCGTGGTCGGCGCCCAGTATCTGCGCCGGCTCGACAGCAACTGGGCGCTGGGAGGCTTCGCGGCCTTCCAGTCGAGCCGTGCCGGTTCGCTCTTGCTTGCGCCGAGGGCGAGCGGCATGGGCGTGCTCGTCGGCATCGTCGGCCGCGGCACGCTCGCGCTCGGCGAAGAGTCGGCCTTCAGGCTCATGGTCGAGCCGAAGGTCGGCATCGGCGCCGAAAGGAGCGCGGCAGCGGTCGCTGTGGCCGACAAGAGCCAGGCCGTGTCCGAGGACGGTTTCCTCGTCTTCGGTTCGGTCGAGCTCAAGCTCGGCTACAGGCCGTAGAGGCCACACACATAGTTCTTTTTTGCTCGTGATCCCCGCAGGTGGTGCCAACTCGGCATCGCCTGTGGGGATCTTTTTTATTCGGAAGTGCCTAAATCCCTAGAGCCTAAAGCCTAACGCCCAATGCCTAAAGTCTCCAATCTTAGCCATTTTTTAAACCTCTAAAACGCTTGACAAAATCCGCCAGATATGATATTCTTCTTTGTTCCTTAAAACTGACAATCGTGCTTAACTGGGGCGTAAAAAAGAGATGACAGTGTCGTCTTTTGTTTACGCTCCAGTCAAAATGCACCAGCGATGGTGTTCTGGGCGAACGCGAGGGCATAGGGCTCTCGCAACGGAGGAAGCCATGAAGGGTTTCGGAATCTCGCTCTGCCTCACGGCCATCATGGTCGCGGGGAACCTGTTCGTCGGTTGCGGCGTCGAGAGCGACGACGGTGTCTGTTTCGACACAGCCACCGTCAAGTGCGACGGGACGAAGTCGTCCTCGAGCACCACGCCCGACGGATGTGCCATCAAGACGTGGTATCACGACGTGGACGGCGACGGCTACGGCAAGCGCGACGACAAAGTCGAGCAGTGCGTCGCTCCGCCGCAGTTCGTGGACAAGGACTCGGACTGCAACGACGCGAACAGCGCCCTGCATCCGGGCGCGGTCGAGACATGCGACAGTCTCGACAACGATTGCGACGGCACCACGGACGAGGACTGCGGGGCTGCGAACGGAAGTTGGGACGGCTACATCAAGATCGTGGCCGACTCGAAGATCTGTTTCGCGACGCGGGGGTTCGGCGAAGCCCCATACACGACAGAGCCTGCGTTCCTCGTGGGCAATTCGCTGTCGTGGACGACCTCGTCGGATCGGCGAGTCTCGCCGGTCGACAACTACCTCTGCTTCGAAACGAGCGGGTGGTCGAACGGGACCTACCAGCTCACGCTCGTAAGCACGAAGAGGACGAACGGAGACACCCTCGCTTCTGGTGTCGATGTCGGCGGAGGTCCGTCGTTCGTGAAATGGTTCTCGAACTACGACCTCTGCAAGTCCGGAACGCAGATTGCAAGGCAATTCTGCGTCAAGACGAGTACGTCAACGTCCGGCTACGAGAACTTTCTCGTGGCAGTGAAACGCGAAGGCGGCAAGCTCGTTGCCGCCGGCAACCTCTAGCAGTGCTCTACTGCGCCTCGAGAGTGAGTGATCCAATCCTTCGGGATTCGGGTCGCTCCTCTCGGGGTGCATTTTTTATTAGCTTTTGGTTTGACATTTTTTTGAATATCCTGCACAATAGCGCTCGTTCTTAATCTTCAAGTCTCCGGATTATTTTATGCAGACTTTTACATTGACGGTCTCGCCGCGCGCGGTAACCGGACGCAAAACATACTCTCTTCGTGTTGATGGTCTCGTGCCGGCGGTTGTCTATGGCGCCATTGAAAAGCCACTGAACATCCAAATGAGCCGCGGCGGATTTATTCGTTTATATAAGGAAGCAGGGGAGAGCTCGCTCATCGAATTGCAAATCGAGGGACAGAAACAACCGCTTCATGTTTTGATTCAGGAGATTCAGGTTGATCCGCTCCGCGGCGAGGTCATCCATGCGGATTTTCGCGCGCTTGATATAACGAAGAAAGTTGAGACAGGCGTCAAGCTACGATTCGTCGGCGAGTCAGCGGCCGTGAAGTCGCTCGGCGGCATACTGGTCCATCCGGTGGATGAAATTATGGTTCGCGCGCTCCCCAAAGATCTTCCCCAGCATATTGATGTGGATCTCTCGAAGTTGGCAACATTCGAGGATACGGTACAATTAAAAGACCTCGCGACTCTTTCAGGCGTAGAATTTTTGAATAATGCAAATCAGACAGTCGCGCTCGTAACTCCGCCTCGAAGTGAAGAGGAACTTGCTGAGCTTAGCAAGGCCGTTGAACTCGATGTTACTAAAGTTGAAGTTGTTGAGAAGAAGAAAGAAACCGAAGAAACCGAAGAAGGCGAGGATCAGACCGCTCCGGCTGCAGAAGCGAAAGCCGCTCCTGCAAAGAAAGAGGAAGCAAAGTCAAAGAAATAATGTGTATGAGACATCGAGGGAGGGAAAAGTGGATCGCAGGCGCGGGAATATTCGCGCTTGCGGTTGTTTTTTTTCTCGTATGGCGTTTTGGATTTTTGCCGGATGTTGTTTCTCCGGCTCCGATTGTTGAAGAGATCGCGCGATATCGTCATCCGCTAACCGGCATGCCTTTGCAGATGCCTACGGATTTGCCGTTTGTCTATGGCGTGATGATTGATCAGTCCGTTGAGGCGTGGCCCCAGAGCGGAGTGGATAAAGCCTTTCTGGTGATCGAGGCGCCGGTTGAAGCCGGAATTCCGCGATGGGAGGCGTTTTTTTACGACGGACAGGAAGCGGTGGCAAAAATCGGCCCGGTTCGTTCAGCACGTCCGTATTTTATAGATTGGAACAATGAGCTCGACGGATTGTATGCTCATGTCGGCGGCTCGGATGCGGCTTTGAAACGGATCGCCTCTGACGGCACATATGATTTGAATCAGTTCTGGAATGAGGTGTTTTTTTGGCGGTCGAAAGAACGGCAGGCGCCGCACAATGTGTATACTTCGACCGAGCTTTTGAAAAAGGCGTTGACGCGCGCCGAAGAAACCAAGCGCGTTCAGCGTCCTGTGTACGGTGTTTGGACATTCAAAAAAGACACGCCTTCCGGCCAGTCGTTCGGAAGCGCGATCCGTTATGCGTCTGACACGTATGCGGTTCAATGGACGTATCGCGCAGGAACGAATTCCTACGAGCGGACAAAGCCGTCCGGTTCCTTGCTTGAATTACGCGCAAATAATGTTGTCGTGATTGAGACCTCGGTTCAGATACTGGATGAGGTCGGCCGCCGCGAGGTGAAAACAGTTGGAGATGGAAAAGCGATGGTGCTTCAGGACGGCCGCGTCATCAGCGTGACGTGGAAAAAGCCGTCAGTCACCGAGCGTCTGCAGTTTTTTACTGAAGCAGGAGATGAGATCACTATGAACGCCGGCGTGACATGGATCGAAGTGGTGGAGTCCCTTGATAATCAGATGTCTGTTTTGACGCAATAGGTATGAAAGGCGCTAGGGCGTTAGGTTCTAGGTGTTAGCATTCGTCATTGCGAGGAACGAACGAAGTGAGTGACGAAGCAATCTTTTAAATCTCGATTATCACAACACGATCAAATCCTTCCAAATCTTTTAAGACAGTTATGGAAGCGTTTGGAAAATCGTGGAAGATGATGTTTCGGATCCGTTCCTTTTGTGACGGGTCTATTTCGATCAAAACAGAAACACGGAATGGAAAAAACCGACGATTTTTTGCGAGCGATCGGAAGAAATCCCAATACGCATCAAGCCCGTCTCTTCCGGAAACCAGCGCAATTTTTGGTTCAAAATGCAGTTCTGGTTGGCCAGCTTTCCATTGATCTTCCCGAAGATATGGGAGATTGGCGCAAATAATAAGATGCCGAAACGGTTGTGAAGAGGTTTCTTTGATTTTTCTGAAAAGGGAAATCAACGGATCTAAAAGCGGTCCGTGTCGGAATTCGATGAGATCATCCACGTGATGGACCGCAGTATTTTGTTTTGCCGCAAGGAACGCGTGGCGGCTGACATCATTCGCGATCACCGGAAGTCCGGACTCTGCGGCAAGCGTCACAGCGATCGCTCCGGAGCCGGTTCCTATATCGGCGAACAGCGTCTTTTCCGGATCTGAAGTTTTGGAAATATTCAGCGCGGCTTCGACAAGAATTTCCGTTGCTGGTCTGGGAATAAGCACGAAGTGATTCACGAAAAAATCTCGCTTGTAAAATGATTTCGTACTAAGGATGTAGGCGACAGGCTCGCGGCGCTGTCTTCGTTGGATGGATTGAAAGTAAGATTCTTCCTCGTCCGAACGCAACAGAGTGTCAAAATGTGTGAACAGCCATCCGCGCGTGACATGCAAAGTCGCGGCAAGAAGAATCTCCGCGTCCAAGATCGGAGAATCCGCGCGTGAGGAGATCTTCGAAGCACTCGCGCACTCTTTCAGTTTTCGACTGGCCCACTGGATGGCCTCGATGACGGTCATAGCGCGGCTATTGAAGCAAGTTTGAATAGAAAAGAAAAGCCCTCGCGATGCATTGCGAGGGCAGAAAAATCCGGCTTCCCGTTCCTCTCGGCAGACAAGAGGATAAGTCCTGGGCCATGGGGGGGTACATGGGGTCCAGACTTGGTGGGGTTCTCATGTCCGCTTTAAGAAGCGGAAAGCCGGAGAGGTGTCCGATCTGCGTTGAACGCAGATCCCAGAGACGGCACGCATCATGGGGAGCGTGTTCGAAATCGCTTTCGCCATTTTGTCCTCTCGCGTGGGCGATCAGGGCAACGTGGGGAGCAGACCGGCGTTTTGAAAGCGCGGGTCGCGAGCGGTTTCGAGCTCTGGCTCAAGTTTTCGTGTTTCGCATCGGCATTTGAGCGACGCGAAACATTTGGACTTGAGGGACAGCGACTTGGGAGCCGGTTTGCCACAGAGGCGTTCAGGTGAGGAGGGGCACCACAAACGCAACGGCGGCCGACCGGACCTTGTCGCAAAAAAGAACGTTGAGACAACAATAACAGATGCTTATTTATTGTCAAGAGCCAAATTTCGCGCGCGCGTCCGCGAGTTCTTTTTGGGTTCCGATAGGCAACCAGCTTGTCGCGAGCTCGATTTTGATCGGGATGTCTTTTGACATCCGCACAAGCGTGTGCGGGAGGCTGAATTCCGCGTGTCCGCGGACCGGAGTTTTGGCGAGTGGATAATGAAAAAATCGTTCATCCAAAACATACGCGCCGCAGATGCGGTATTTTTGTTCGTCTTTTGGCGGCTCGGCCTCAATCCCGACAAACCGCTTTTCTTCATCGAGAAGCGCGCTGGTTTTGATGGATTCCTTTGTCTTAAAAAGCAGGATGCCGACCGGATGTTCGGCGAGCCGCTCAAGGTCTTCTTCGGCGTACAGGTCGTCGCCGTTCACGACAAGAAATGTGCCGGTCAGTTTGTCTTTTAGAAGATGAAGCGCGCCGCCTGTTCCGTCCAAAATTTTTTGTTCCGTATAAAAAATTGGGCGGCCATTCGAGACAGAGCCGATTGTTTTGATAATCTGATCTTTCAGATGTCCGACCACGATGTGGATTTCGCGCACGACATCCGGCAGCGCCTCGAGCGTGTGCTGGATGAGCGGCTTCCCGCCAATACCAATGAGCGCTTTCGGTATTGTGTTCGTGAGCGGAGCAAGGCGCGCGCCTTTTCCGGCGGCAAGAATAATCGCTTGCATAGGATTTAGAGTTTTAGGCTCTAGGCTTTAGGGATTTAGGCTTTCGTATTTTCTTTAACTCCCTAATTCCCTAACGCCTAAAAGTAATATGCGGCGCGTGATGTTCTAGCATAAGAGAAAGGAAAGATTAGGTTGAAAGCGCTTGTTCGCGTTCCGCGCGCTTCAAAGAATTGATAATTTCTTCAATATCCCCGTCCATAATGGTCGGGATGTTGTGGAAACTTTTCTCGATGCGATGATCCGTCACGCGGTCTTGCGGAAAGTTGTACGTGCGGATTTTTTCAGAGCGCTCGCCGGCGCCGATCTGGCCGCGCCGCGCCGTCTCGCGCTCCTTTCGTGCTTCCTCTTCATGATAAGCATACACCCGCGCGCGCATAATTTGCATGGCGCGCTCGCGATTCTGTTGTTGGCTTCGTTCATCTTGGCACGACACCGTGATGCCGGTCGGGATGTGCATCATCCGAATCGCCGAGTACGTTGTGTTGACGCTCTGTCCGCCGTGCCCGCCGGCCGTGCTTGTTTCGATTTTCAGGTCCTTCGGATCAATCTCAAGATCCATTTCTTCCATTTCCGGAAGGACCGCAACGGTAACGGTTGAGGTGTGGACGCGTCCGGCTTTTTCCGTTTCCGGCACGCGCTGGACCCGATGCACGCCGCTTTCATATTTCAGATGGCTGTACGCGTTTTTTCCGGCGATGATAAAGATGGCCTCCTTGAATCCCCCGAGATCATTCCGGTTTGATGAGACGAGCGTTGTTTTCCATCCGTGGCGTTCGGCATAGCGCGTATACAGCCGTGTAAGCTCGCTTGCGAAAAGCGCGGCTTCATCGCCGCCTGTGCCGGCGCGGATTTCCATAATGATATTTTTCTTGTCGAGCGGATCCGGAGGAACAAGCGCGTTCGTAAATTGTTCTTCAAGTTTTGGAATGTCTGCGGAAATGTGCGCGATTTCTTCGGCCGCGAGTTGGCGGAGTTCTGTGTCTTGCGTCTCACCAAGGGTTGTTTCGGCGCTTTCTTTGTCAGCCAGGGCTTTTTCGTATTTTTCGCCGATTGAAAGGATTTCTTTTATGCCCGCGTATTCTTCATTCACTTTTCGCATTTCTTTTTGATCGTTAAGCACAGCCGGATCCGAGAGCCGGGTTTCAAGAGCGCTGACGCGCGTTCGCATGGTTTTGAGCTGGTCAAGCAGGTTCATAGAATTAACGAGATGATTCTAACACAAAGAGCGTCCCGAAACGACAGAGACGCTCTTTGTGAATTGTTATTTTTTCTTTTTCGCCGCAGGTTTCTTTTTTTCGACCTTGTTCATTCCCTTCATTTTTTTCCCGTCAGAGGATGCTTTTTTGGCCGCTCGCTTCAGAGATTTTTCCGCCTTGTTCGTAGTGGAAGCGGCCTTTTTAGCAGATCGTTCCATGAATTTTTCTACGCGGCGGGCCGTATCAACGATCTTTTGTTTGCCTGTGTAAAGCGGATGGCAGTTTGCGCACAACTCGACTGAAATTTCCGGCTCGGTGGAGCCGACTTCATAAATCGCGCCGCAGGCGCAGGCGATCTTGGCTTTTTCGTGGTATTTCGGATGCAAATCTTTTTTCATAATGTTTATCCTGTCATTGCGAACCCGTTCATCAGAACGGGTGCCTGCCATCCGTCCAGCCTGAGCCTACAGGCTCTGGCAGGCTGGAAGCAATCTCTTTATAAGATTGTTTCGTCGCTTGAGGATCGAGAAGCTCCTCGCAATGAAATAGGTGGTGAGGTTTTAAGTGCCGTGAGTGTAGCAAGTGAGTGCGGTGATGTCAAGAGAAAATGAGAAAAAGAAAGCTCCACCAAAGCGTTTGGTGGAGCAGGATCGTGCGCGGCATAAGCCGCGGTTTTGGAGGTGCCCCGCCGACAGACGAACGTCCGCTGTCAGCGGGGCGAGAAAGTGTCCAAGAAGGTTGTGTACCGCGTGCACGCAGTACGCGTGCGTCCTTCAGGGGCAACAAACGGATGGGCGTCTAGGCTCGCACGCTCTCGTGAGATTCGGAGCTCCGAGGCTTTTGGCCGATTCGTCCAGCGGGGTGGTGAAACGGTATCACCGTAAAATCCCGCAAGCGGTTTCTCCTGACTCCGATCAGGCTGGTCTTTCGTGTCCCAAAAAAGGAGACACGTCCGTTGACCAATAGCCAGATGCCCAGAATGGGCTCCCAGCTTACCGCTTTCCGCGCAGATTAAGTAAGCCGTGCGACCGAAATACATTAGCATAAAATGGCTCTGTTGTCAAGAGCCGAGAAGTCCGCTAAGATGCCCGCAATTATGGCCACGCCGATCAGCCTTTTTTCCTACATTTTGCCGCCGGAGCGCATTGCGCAAGAGCCGATAGAGCCACGGGACCATTCACGGCTTATGGTTTTGGATCGCAAGACTGGCGCGTGGCAACACCGTCGTTTTTTTGAGATTTTGGATGAATTGAGGGCAGGGGATTTGCTTGTTTTGAATGATTCGAAGGTTTTCAAAGCTCGTCTTCATGGGCGGGTCTGGGGGAAAAATGTGGAAGTATTTTTGTTGCGCCGCCACTCGGTTGCAGATGGCAAACAAGAAAAGTGGGAAACATTGCTGAAGCCCGGGCGCATTGTTACTGTCGGCGAGCAGATTGTGTTTGAGGATTTGGTTGCAACGGTTTTGGAGAAAAAAAAGGATGGCGTGGTGTGGGTGAGTTTCGACAAGCCATTCGAGGAGGTGCTGGCATACACGGACGCGCACGGCGAAGTGCCGACGCCACCCTATGTCAAATCGGTTCTATCGGATTTATCAAAATATCAAACCGTTTACGCGAAAGAAACCGGATCGGTCGCGGCTCCGACCGCCGGATTCCATTTCACTCCCAGGCTTCTCGAAAAAGTAAAAGCGAAAGGCGCACAGATTGCGTTTATTACTCTGCATGTTGGCATCGGTACGTTCCGTCCGGTGAAGACGGAAACAATCGAAGAGCATCAGATGCACAGCGAGTTCGTACAGATTTCCGGAGAAACGGCCGCGCTCGTGAACGAGGCAAAGAAAGAGGGCCGCCGCGTCATCGCCGTCGGGACTACGACAGTGCGAGCACTTGAAAGCGTCGCGGCGGCAACCTCCCCTCGCCACTCCTTGGCAGGATGGGAAACGCGTGTCCTCCTGCCAAGTGGGACAACAGGGGGTTTGCCGGCGAGCGGTTTTTCCGGCGACGTCAACTTGTTCATCATCCCGGGATTTTCGTTTCGCGTCGTGGACGCGCTCATCACGAATTTCCATCTTCCAAAATCAACGCTCCTCGTTCTCGTTTCCGCGCTCGCGAGCCGCGAGCGCGTTTTGGCCGCATACGAAGAGGCGATCGCGCGGGGTTATCGCTTTTATTCCTTCGGAGACGCGATGTTTGTTCGATAATCGTAGCTTATAGGTTATAGGTGATAGCTTATAGGAGAAAAATACCAACACCTAAAGCCTAACGCCCTGCGGTTTCTATTGACATTTTCGTGCACATTCTTTATACTTCGCGCATAAGTGGAGGGAACAGTCCTAACGCTTCTTATTCATATCACAGGCGGAATCAAACGTTTCGGATCCTCCCGGGAGCTCTCTCGGGCCCGCAAGCGTTCCGTCGAGGTAAAAAGGAGAAATTTTTTTATGCCCCAGAATCCATCCCTAGCCGATCTGCTCCAAGCCGGAGCTCATTTCGGACACCGGACATCGCGCTGGCACCCGAAAATGGCGCCGTTCATTTTTGGCGAACGCAGCGATATTCATATTATTGATCTTGAAAAAACCATACAAGCGCTTCAGAATGCATGTGCATTCGTGAAAGGCGTTGCGGCTCGCGGCGGAACGATTTTGTTTGTCGGCACCAAGCGTCAGGCGCAGGAGATTGTGAAGCAAGCGGCCGAAGCGTGCGGTATGCCGTATGTGAACGAACGATGGCTCGGAGGCACGCTCACCAACTTTTCGCAAATCAAGCTCACCATCAAGGACATGCTTCATATGAAGGATTTGCGCGAGAAAGGCGGGTTGAGTCAGTACACAAAAAAGGAGCGTTTGCTCATTGATCGCAAAATTGAGGAGCAGGAGCAAAAAATCGGCGGCATACAGAAAATGAACCGCGTTCCCGAAGCAATTTTTGTGCTTGATGTGCGCCATGATAAAACCGCGATCGAAGAAGCGAAAAGCGTTGGCGTGAAAGTCGTCGCGGTTTGCGACTCGAATGTGAATCCGGAGCCTGTGGATGACATCATCCCCGGAAATGATGATGCCGTGAAATCTATCGCCTTGTTTGCCGGTGCGATTTCTTCAGCGATTAAAGAAGGTGTCGACGAGGGTTTGGCAGCCAAAGCGACCCTACAACATCAAAGTTTATAATTTCTATTGGTCCCATAAGACCTATGGCAATTGACGCAAAAATGGTCGCGCAACTACGCGAATTGACCGGCGCTGGCATGATGGATGCGAAACACGCGTTGGAAGAGACGAACGGTAATTTTGAGCAGGCGGTTGAGTCGCTCCGCAAAAAAGGGGTCGCAAAGGCCGCGAAAAAGGCCGAGCGCGCGACCAAAGAGGGCCGCGTGTACGCGTACATTCACACGACCGGCAAGAGTGGAGCCATGATTGAGGTGTTGTGTGAGACGGATTTCGTGGCGCGTAATGAGGCGTTTGTCGAACTCTGCAAAGATTTGGCTATGCATGTGTGCGCGTCGGATCCGTTTTATGTGCGCCGCGAGCAGGTGCCGTTCGAGGTTGTTGAAAAGGAAAAAGCGATATACAAGGAAGAACTGGTTGCGCAAGGGAAGCCCGAAGCGATGGTGGAAAAGATTATGGAAGGGAAGCTGAATAAATATTTTGGAGAAACGTGTTTGATGGAACAGGTGTTCATTAAGGACGACACGAAGACGGTTGCCGACCTTGTGAACGAAAAAATTGCAAAGATCGGAGAGAACATTCAAGTGAGCCGGTTCGTTCACTTTCATATCGGGTAGACGAAAAAGCGTCCGCGCAAGCGGGCGCTTTTTGCTTATTTCACGATTCGAATCGAAATGATATACTTCTCTTGATTCTTTAATCGTTTTTTATGATTCGCATTGCCATCAACGGATTCGGCCGCATTGGCCGCAATACCCTTAAGGCTGGCTGGGATCGCAAGGGTATCCAGTTTGTCGCCGTGAACGATCTCACCGAGCCGAAAATTCTTGCTCATCTTCTCAAATACGACTCCGTATTCCGCACATGGGATCACGAAGTTTCCTCGGATGAAAAAAATTTGATCATTGATGGAAAAAAAATTCCGGTCATCGCGGAAATGGATCCGATAAAATTGCCGTGGAAAGAATACAAAGTGGATGTGGTGATTGAATCAACCGGTCGGTTTACGAATATGGAGGACGCGAGCAAGCATCTTGTCGCAGGCGCAAAGCGCGTCGTGATTTCGGCGCCGGCGAAAGAGGTGCCGACGTTTTTGATGGGCGTGAACCACGAGACATGCGCGTCCGAGCAAACCATCATCAACAACGCATCGTGCACCACGAATTCAATCGCGCCGGTCGCGGCTATTATGGATGAGGTATTCGGCGTGGCAAAAGCTATGATGACGACCGTGCATTCGGTGACAGCCGAGCAGAATATTGTGGACGGCCTTCCGCCGAAATTGCATCCTGACATGCGCCGGGCTCGCGCCGCGCTTACAAACATCGTTCCGACTTCGACCGGAGCCGCAAAAGCCACGACAGAAGCGATTCCGAGTTTGAAAGGGAAATTTGACGGGTTGGCCATCCGCGTGCCGTCGCTTGATGTGTCTCTTTCGGATTTTACATTCGTCCTGAAGCGGCGGACAACGGTTGAGGAAGTGAATGACACATTCCGCGCTGCCGCGGCATCGCCGCGATGGAAAGGGATTCTGGCGGTTTCCGAAATCCCGCTCGTCTCGTCGGATTTTGTCGGAAATTCTCACTCGTCCATCGTGGACGCGGAAATGACGCGCGTCGTGGACGGCGATTTAGTCAAGGTGCTCGCGTCGTATGACAACGAGTGGGGATACTCGGTACATCTTGTGGAGATGGCCGCGCACATCGCGAAATTGTAAGGTATGAATGGATGGTTGGCCTTTGACATCATCATCGCGGGCATCTTGCTTTTGTTCGGAGCCGGTATTTTTGAATTTGCGGCGCGCGCGCAAAAGATGAAGAGACGTCGGCTCGCCGTATCCGGTATTGTCGTGTTTGGCGCGGTGTGGATCTCGGTATTTTATGGAAGTTTTATCGAGCCGCGTTTTCTGATTCGGAGAGAGGCCGAGATTATTTTATCTTCGGTTCGGACTCGCGAATTGAAAGCCGCGCTTGTTTCAGACATTCATTTTGGATGGTACAAAGGAGAGGCGTGGGGAAGGCGAATCGTGTCCGAGATACATGCCGCAAAGCCGGATGTGATTTTTTTGGATGGAGATTTTGTTTCCGGCGGTTCGTCGGATCCGGACGCGATTTTATCGCTGGAAGGGTTAAAGGCTCGATACGGAGTTTTTGCCGTAACCGGAAATCACGATTACGACAACGGTTCAAAGCAGGCTGTTGTCCGCGCGCTTGAAGCGAACGGATTTACGGTTTTAGAGAATGAGCAAGCTGTGTTGGATGTTGATGGAAAAGAGTTTGTCGTGGCCGGAGTTTCCGATATTTGGAACGATGCGAGTCCGGTTGTTGCGCTCGATGGGTTATCGCCTGAACAAACAGTCATCCTTTTAAGCCACAATCCCGATATCATCTTGGAGGACTCCGTCTCTCTTCCACCGATTGTTGATCTCGTTCTCTCCGGACATACGCACGGCGGACAGATTCGTTTGCCATGGATCGGATCTGTTCCGAAGATTCCGGATCGTTTGGGACGCGCGTTTGATCGCGGATTTTTTCCAGCGAATCAGGAGCATCCGGCTTTATTCATCACAAGCGGTGCCGGAGAGACCGGACCGCGCGCGCGTTTTTTCTGCCCGCC
This sequence comes from uncultured Gammaproteobacteria bacterium, assembly GCA_964588505.1. Taxonomy (GTDB): domain Bacteria; phylum Patescibacteriota; class Patescibacteriia; order UBA9934; family GWF2-40-263; genus CAZPPQ01. The sequence continues at coordinate 24,086 of CAZPPQ010000005.1, forward strand.
GGAATGGGAGTTGTTAACCATCCGGTTTTAGACCGTGAAGCGGAAACCGTGGTGGCTTGCCCCCGCGTAGTTCACGTCAGAAGTATAAGACTTCGCAAAATGACTGTTTTTTTGTACGATATGTGCGTTTGAGACTATGGCGCTTAAGACACTTGGAAAATCAGCGGACGTGGCCGGTAAGAGGATTTTGATTCGTATTGACGCGAATGTGCCGATCAGGGGCGGGCGAGTCGTTGAGGGCATCCACGGCAAGATTGCGCGCGTCGCCGTTGATTTGGAATGGTTGAGTCAGCACGGCGCGCGCACGATCGTGGTCACGCATCTCGGTCGTCCAGAAGGAAAACATATTTCCGCGTATTCCGTCCGTCCGGTCGCAAAGCGTCTTTCGGAATTGCTTGGCATGAAGGTCGCGATGGCGCGCGGTGTTGTGGGACCGCAGGTCGCGCGGGCTGTGGATCGGATGAAGGACGGTGACATCCTCTTGCTTGAAAACATCCGATTCGACGCGCGCGAAGAGCAGAACAGTCCGTCGCTCGCGAGCGAGCTCGCGAAGTTTGCGGATCTTTATATGAACGACGCGTTTTCCGTTTCGCATCGAGCCCACGCTTCTGTCGAGGCCATTACGGACGATCTTCCGTCGTATGCCGGTCCGTTGCTTGCGAATGAAGTCGAGGTGCTGGATCAGGCTGTCCATCACACACGCGAGCCGCTCGTGCTTGCGATGGGTGGGCTCAAAATGGAAACAAAGTTGCCGATCATGGAACGATTTTTGGAAAAGGCGGAAACGATTTTGGTCGGCGGGGCGCTTGCAACCGCTTTTTTCAAGGCCATGGGATACGAGGTCGGGAAATCCGTTTATGATGAGGAGGGAGTGGAGATTGCCGCGCGTCTTTTAAAGTCTGCAGGGAAGAAGATCATTCTTCCTGTTGATGTCGTGGTCGCTTCGTCATTGCGGAAAGACGCACGCGCGCGCCACGTCGCTCCGAACGGAGTCGCGCCAAACGAACGGATTGCGGATATCGGGCGTGAGTCTGTCGCGCTTTTTTCGAAGTATTTGCAGAAGGCAAAGACGATCATTTGGAACGGTCCGTTCGGGTATAACGAATGCGCGCCGTTCAAGCGCGGCACGATCGGATTAGCGAAAGCGATTGCCGCGCGCACGGGAAAAGCGACGACCATTGTCGGAGGCGGGGATACGGTTCCGTTGATCGAAGACGCAGGACTCGCTGACCGATTTACGCTCCTTTCGACCGGAGGAGGCGCGATGCTCGAGTTTTTGGCAGGAAAAGAATTGCCAGGTGTCCGCGCGCTGGAGATTCATTAGACCCTAACGCCTAACGCCCCCCTTCTATGTCACACAAGATTTCTTCAGTCCACGCTCACGAGATTCTTGACTCTCGCGGCAATCCGACGCTTGAAGCCACGGTTTTGCTTGAGAATGGAGTATCTGGTTCGGCTTCTGTTCCGAGCGGTGCTTCGACAGGCGTGCACGAGGCGCTCGAATTGCGCGACGGCGACAAGAAGCGGTATGGCGGGAAAGGCGTGTTGAAGGCCGTAAGGCACGTAGAGACCGAGCTCGCGGACGTGGTTGTCGGAATGGATGTGACACGCCAGCGCGATATTGATCTTTCAATGATTTTCCGCGATGGAACGGAAAATAAGGGACGGCTTGGCGCGAATGCGATTTTGGCCGTTTCGCTCGCGTGCGCTCGCGCGGCGGCCAAGGCGAATCGAATGCCGTTATTTGCATATTTGCGTCTCGCGTTTGATTTGAAGGAGCGGAAGTATCGGATGCCGATTCCAACCATGAATATCTTGAACGGTGGCGCGCATGCTGGATGGATTTTGGATTTTCAGGAGTTTATGATCGTTCCGCAACAGTCCACGTTCCGCGAACGGGTGCGATGCGGGTCCGAGATTTTCCACGCACTCGGAAAGATTTTGAAGAAGAAAGGATTTTCCACGCTTGTCGGCGACGAGGGTGGGTATGCCGTTCCGCTGTCGTCAAACGAGGACGCGTTGAAATTCATTGTGAAAGCGGCAAAAGAGGCTGGCTACAAGCCGGGCAAAGACGTGATGCTTGCCATGGATCCGGCGACCTCCGAGTTTTATGATGAACGAAAGAAGCTGTATGCGCTCCGCGTTGACCGCAAGAAATATTCCTCGGAAGAGATGATCCGTCTGTTTGAAAAGTGGGCGAAAAAATACCCGATCATCTCGCTTGAAGACGGTCTGGCGCAGGATGATTGGGATGGATGGGAGCTTTTGACAAAGCGGCTTGGAGGAAAGATGGCGCTGGTCGGAGATGATTTGTTTGTTACTAACACCGAGCGTCTGCAACAGGGGATTTCGCGGAAAGTCGGGAACGCGATTTTGATTAAAGTGAATCAGATCGGCTCGCTGACCGAAGCAATGGACGCGATTTTGCTCGCAAAGCAAGCCGGTTATAAAGTCTCGATCTCTCATCGGTCTGGCGAGACCGCAGACACGACTATTGCGGATTTGGCTGTGGCCGTGAATGCGGATTACATCAAAACCGGTTCGCTTTCGCGTTCCGAGCGTCTCGCGAAATATAATCGGCTTATGGAAATTGAGGAGGAGGTAAAATCTTAATTGCGCCGTTATGAAAACGGAAACATTGAATCGTCCAAAGCCGGCAGTGCTTCTTATTCTCGACGGATTCGGGGTTGCGCCGGACAGTGACGGAAACGCGATCACGCGCGCGAAGATGCCGGCGTTTCGCGAGCTCATAAAAAAATATCCGACCATGACATTGCGTGCCTCGGGCGAGGAGGTCGGTTTGTCCTGGGGAGAGATGGGAAATTCTGAAGTCGGGCATCTTGCGATCGGCTCCGGGCGTGTGTATTACCAGATGTTTCCGCGCATCAATCGCGAGATTGCTTCCGAATCTTTTTTTCAGAATTCGGCGTTTCTGGAAGCCGCGGAATATGTAAAAAAACAAAAAAGCACGTTGCACTTGATCGGAATGGTGAGTCCCGGACGCGTTCATTCAATGGATGAACATTGTTTTGCGTTGCTTGAATTTGCGCGCAGACAGAAAATAAAAGACGTCGCCATCCACGCCATTTTGGACGGGCGTGACACAGTTTACAATGTCGGAGTTGATTTTCTCGCGACTTTGCAGAAAAAGATAAAGGAACTGAAAATCGGGAAAATCGCCACCTTATCAGGACGTTATTACGCGATGGACCGCGACAACCGATGGGATCGCACGGAAAAGGCGTATCTGGCCATGGCGCTCGGTGAAGGCCAGAAAGCGGAAGATCCGATCGAGGCGTTGCGCGCGTCGTACGGGAAAGAAGTCTATGATGAAGAATTCGTCCCGACCGTGATAGAAGAAAAAGGCAAGCCGATAGCTTTCGTGAAAGAGCGTGATGCCGTGATTTTTTTCAACTTCCGTCCGGATCGTATGAGGCAAATCGTGAAAGCCTTTACCATCCCAAAATTTGACGGATTCGAACGGACTCTGATTCCAGATCTGAAGGTTGTTACCATGGCAGAGTACGAACCGAATCTGCCCGTAACAGTTGCGTTTCAGCCCGAGAAGATCAAGCTGACGTTAGCCGAGGTCATTTCAAATGCCGGTTTGAAACAGCTTCATATTGCGGAAACGGAAAAGTACGCGCATGTGACGTTTTTCCTGAACGGGATGCGCGAGGAGCCGTTTTTGCGCGAAGATCGCGTTATCATTCCTTCGCCGAAAGTTTCTTCGTATGATACGGCTCCGGAAATGAGCGCGCAAAAAATCACCGATCGTGTGTTGAAGGAAATTGAAAATGATTCGTACGATTTTATCGTCGTGAATTTCGCGAATCCGGATATGGTCGCGCATACGGGAAATTTTGAGGCGACGGTAAAAGCGAACGAGGTCACCGACGGGTGTCTTAGCAAAATCGTGAAAGCGGCAGTATCGCGCGGCGGTGTCGTATTTGTGACCGCGGATCATGGGAACGCGGAGGAGTTGAAAAATTTACGCACAGGAGAAATTGACAAAGAGCACGCGACCAATCCTGTTCCGTTTCTTTTGATCGGAAAGATGTTCGAGGGGCGCGCGTCGGTTGCCGGCGAGATTCCGGAAGGCGATCTCTCGCTTTCTCCACCGGTTGGCATGCTTGCGGATGTGGCGCCGACGATTTTGACCGTGCTCGGCATTCCCCAGCCGCCGGAAATGGGCGGGGCGCCATTGGTTTAGGTTATATGTTGTCATTAGATTATCTCATTCACACCTGGTGTTCCGGATTGCGCGCACGACACAGCAAACTGAATCGTGTTGCGCGTTTTTGTGCCCATCAACTTATTTTCTTGATGGCCGCCGCCGTTTTATTTTTTTGTTTTTTCTTTGCGGATTCCGCGTGGCTTTTATTCGTCTGGCGTGGATTTTCCGCTGTGGCGATCGCATGGGCTTTCTGCATCGTGATCGAGCTGGTGGTCGGACGTCCGCGTCCGTTTCAGGAGTTTCATGATCACACGCTTGGAAAATATTGGACGCCGAATCCGTCGTTTCCTTCAGCGCACGCGACCATGGCATTTGCCACGGCTATGTTTGTTTTTGTTGTGTTTGGGGAGGTTTTTGGAATTGTTTTTTTTTCGGCCGCGTCCGTTATCGCCATCTCTCGCGTTTACGTCGGCGTGCATTACTTTTCCGATGTGATCGCTGGCGCGATTTTAGGCAGTGCTGTAAGCTTGAGCGTCTTTTTCATTATTCAAAGCTTGTAGCTTGTAGGGATTAAACTTCGAAAAGTTTCGTATTTCGATATTCGTATTTTTTCTTTCTACCAGCTACCAGCTACCAGCTACCAGCTACAAGCTACAAGTTATGAACGCTGTGATTCTTGCCGGCGGAATGGGCACGCGCCTGTGGCCCATGAGCCGCGCTGCAAAACCGAAACAATTTTTTGAGGTCGTTGGCGACCGGCCGCTCGTGAAAGAAACCTACGACCGCTTGCGCCGTCTGCTTCCAGCGGAACATATTTTTGTTTCCATTTCGCCCGCGTTTGCACCGCTTCTGCGCGAGTACCTTCCGGATATTCCCGAGTCGCACGTGATCATCGAACCGGAGAAACGCGACACAGGCCCGGCCATGGGATATGCGTCCGCATTTCTCGCAAATTTCGCGCCTGACGAACCGGTCGTGTTCGTGCCATCGGATCATTATATTGGGGACGAGGAACTTTTTTTGCGATGTCTATCTGTCGGAGACGCGCTCGTCAGGGAAACCGGAAAACTTCTTGACATCGGCATCCGTCCGTTGTGTCCGAGCACTGTGCTCGGTTATACGAAGATCGGGAAAAAAGAACGGACAATGGACGGGATCGAGGTATTCAAGTTTGCCGGCCACAGGGAAAAGCCGCCGTACGAGATAGCGAAGGCGTATATTCAAGACGGATCGTATTTATGGCACGCGAGTTATTATTTGTGGACACCGGAAAAATTTTTGCGATCGTTCGATACATACGCTCCGGAAATGGGAAGCGCGCTTCATGAACTTCAGCGGGCGTTGCGCGAGCATCCGGCTGACCGCGAAGCCGTCACGGTACTCTACGCGAGACTTCCGAAGCAATCATTTGATTATCTCGTAACCGAGCGGCTTCCGGCAGAAGATGTGCTCATTATGCTCGGGGATTTCGGGTGGAGCGATATTGGCGCGTGGGACACGCTCTACGAGCGGCTCGCCGGGAGCAGTCGTTCTGGCAATGTGATTAAGGGGACATGCGTTTCCGTTGAAACAAAAGGCTCGCTTATTTATGTCCCGGACGGGAAGATGGTTGCTGTGATCGGGATGCGTGATGTGATCGTCGTAGACACAGGGGACGCGCTTCTGGTATGCCCTCGGTCCGAGGCCCAGCGCGTGAAGGAAGCCGTGCAAAAGATGAAAGAAGAGGGAGGGGAAGCGTTTTTATGAAAAGGACATTTGTTTGTTGCATCATCATTTTTGTCGCAGTTGTTTTTGTCGTTTTTATCGCAAAGTTTATGCGCGAGGCTTTTTTCGTTTTCGGTGACACGTCTCGCCAGTCGGTCTCGATCGTGATTTCCGAAGGCGTTTCCGTGCGGCGTATTGCGCGTGAACTTCGAGATCATGACATTATAAAGAGTCCTTTTTTATTCGAGTTATATGTCCGCATGCGTGGTCTTTCGAGTTCGCTTCCGGCCGGAGTTTTTTCCCTTGCGTCGAATTCGTCGTTTCATGATGCCGTTACTTCGCTTCTCGAGGCGAATGCCGCTGGCGTTCAAGTTACGATTCCGGAGGGACATACGTTGCGTAAAATTTGGGAAAAGCTTTACGAATCGTTTCCAAAGATGACAGAAGCCGATTTTTTTGAAGCGGTCGGCCGCGCAAGCCCGTTGAAAAAAACGATCCCATTCCTCGCGAATCTTTCTTCAGAACAAAATTTGGAAGGGTATGTATTTCCGGATACATATTTTTTCGCGCCAAATTCGTCGGCCGAAACCATTGTGCGTATTATGGTCGAGACATTGCAGCGCCGCCTGTTCGAACTCGGTATTCAAAAGTCCGGAAACGATTTGCATGAGTTTTTGACACTCGCGTCCATTATTGAGCGCGAAGTGCAGAAGCCGGAAGATATGGCGAACATCGCGGACATTTTTTTCCGTCGCCTCAAGATCGGGATGGCGCTTCAATCAGACGCAACACTTAATTATGCGATCGGAGGGTCGTCTCCAAGTTTGAGCGCAAGAGATTTGGAAAATCGTTCGCCGTACAACACGTATCTTTATCCCGGTCTTCCACCAGGGCCGATTTGCAATCCTGGGATGAACGCGCTTTTGGCAGTGTTGCGCCCGACAAAAAATCCGTGGATGTATTTTTTGACCACGCCGTCTGGTGATGTAAAATACGCGCGCACGTTTGACGAGCACGTCATGAACAAGAATCGATATTTGCGCTAAAATAGGTTCTAGAGATCCCTTCCGTTTCGATTATGAAAAAGACGAAGAAAATATTTCAGAGATATGTATTTCGAATAGCAGTCTTGATAGCCGCATGCCTTGTGATTTTTGGCGGGCTGTATGCGATTTCGTTGAAGCGCGCGGATATTCAAGAGGCGTGGAACAAGCGCGGCGCGCCTGTCGCTGTCGCACATCTTCCGGTTGCGTTACCCGCGCCTGTGCGGCCTTTGGAGGCTCAATCTTCCGCAGCAGTTGTTTTAGATTCTGAACTTATTCCGCTTCCAGAGTCGTTCGATCTCGCCGTTCCGTTCACTTCACAGGCACCGTATGCGGCATGGGACGCGGTGCACAAGGAAGCGTGCGAGGAAGCGTCACTCTCTATGGTGCATGCGTTTTATGAGGGAGTTTCCGGAGGAAAGATTGAGGCCGCGAAGGCCGAACAGCGCATTCAGGAGATTGTCGCTTTTGAACGCAAAACATTCGGGTTTTTTGAAGATACGGATGCGGAGCAGACCGCGCAGATCGCGCGAGAGTTTTATGGATATCAAAAAATCGAGATATTGATTGATCCGAGCGTTGAGGACATCAAGCGCCAGCTTGTTGCCGGCCGTCCGGTGATTGTTCCATCCGCAGGCCGTTTGCTTGGCAATCCGTTTTACAACCAGCCAGGGCCGATATATCACATGCTCGTACTGCGCGGATACACAAAAACAAAATTTATTACTAACGATCCTGGCACGCGTCGTGGAGAAGGGTATCAGTATTCGTTCGATGTGGTGATGCAGGCAATGCGTGATTGGAACAATGGCGATGTTCTCAATGGCCGCAAGGTTGTGCTGGTCATTTATCCTAACTCCTTAACTCCCTAAAGCCTAGCGCCCTCCCGCCCACTATGTATCTCATCTTTCGTTGGATTGTAAATGCGCTCGCGCTTCTCCTTATCTCCTCGTTCGTTCCTGG
>CAZPPQ010000006.1:0-31494 GCA_964588505.1 uncultured Gammaproteobacteria bacterium
TGGTGGGTTCGGAGGGGATCGGACCCTCGACCTTGGGCTTAAAAGGCCCCTGCTCTACCACTGAGCTACGAACCCATTGGAGACTCTTTAAAATGGCGATCTTTCGGCTTGCTTTCTCAAAGAGTTCGCAAACTATAGCAGATTATTTCTTGCCTTGCAAGCATCGAATATCACTCTTGACAAGCTCTTTGCATCTTGTTCCGATTCGCTATAATGGATAAACTAACTTTTCACTTTTCCATTTTCTTTTATGGGAATCTGTTCATCCTGCGGCGGGCCGCTCAATTTCAACGATGAGTGCGACACCTGCGGCGGCGGCGAAGAAGACGAAAAGAAATCCTCTAGCAAGGCAAACGATGAGGAAGAAACGTATTAACTTAAACATCGAGTACGGATGCGTTCCACCAACGTATCAGACACATCCGTCGGAAACAGCGCCCCCATCCGGTCGGAAAGCAGGCGCTGTTTTTCTTTGTCTGACAAAAGACCGATGATCGCTCGGCCCAGCTCTTCGGAAGAGGTTGTTGATTGCGACAAGACAACGGCCGCGCCAGCGTCTTTTGCCATCTGCGCGTTTGCCTCCTGCGGCGATTGCGGGATCGGAATCAGAATGGATGGCTTGCGCGTTGCCGCAAGCTCGGTCATCGCTCCCATTCCGGCGCGCGAGACCACGACATCCGCGGTCGCAAACGCCTCCGGTAATTCGTCTGCTAAAAATTCCGCGACCCGATACCGCCGGCCAATGCTCTCGAGCGCGGGCGCGGATTTTCCGATACCTGTGATATGGATGATGTTCGCGCGCGTCGCGAGCGACATTCCGATTTCCGACATACGCCCATTGATCCATGCCGAGCCTGTCCCTCCTCCGAGCACAAGGACGGTCGGCCATTCCGTTTCTTTCTTCTTCCCTTCAAGAATGGCGGCGCGTACAGGATTACCGACCCAGACTGTTTTTCGTTTCGGAAAATCATGCGTTGACCGTTTCCACGCGGTGGTGATGAGCGTCGCGCACCAAGCCGTCAAACGATTCGACAAAAGCGGCAATACATCCTGCTGGTGGATCCAGATTGGAATGCGACGCAGATACGCGGCCCACGCGACAGGAACAGCCGTATAACCGCCGGCAGAAGCGACTAGTCCGGGCTTCACTTCCCGAAGAAGTCTCCGAGCCTCAAAAAATGCCCGCGTAAATTGTCCGGGCAAGTAAAGCCACTCCATTGACGGATACCGCGGAAAACGGGCTGTTGGCAACGCAAAAAACCGAATTCCGACCGCTTCCACAAGCGCCTTTTCCGGCCCATCTGATGTTCCAACCCAGGCGAACGAAACGGATGGATCCATCCGTTTCCACGCTTCAGCGACCGCGAGCAGTGGCGTGACAGGGCCAAGCGTTCCGCCACCGGCGAATAAAATTACCATAAGCTTATAGGTTATAGCTTATAGGAAAAACATTTTTCGTCCATTCCTATAACCTATCACCTATAGGGACCTCTGCAAAAGTCGCTTCCGGCCTGAAAGCGGTTATGTTTCCCGGCTGCGTCGTCAGGATTCCTCAATGATATGGCGATATCATTTCCGGAATCCTTCCTCGCATCCGGAAAACATTCCTCGCTTTCATCCTGAAATGGACTTTTGCGGAGATCCCTATAAGCTTTCACTCGGTCCGCTGTTTCGAGATATTCAGCAACACGCCGACCGCGGTCATGGTAATCGCGAGCGATGAACCGCCGTAACTCACGAACGGCAGAGGCACGCCGGTAATCGGCAAGATCGCGACCATGGAGCCGATATTCACGAATGCCTGAAGCGCGATCCATGATCCGATGCCGAGCGCAACATAGCGCCCGAACGCGTCAGGCGCACGTTTAGCAATATGCAACGCGCGCCACAAAAACGCAAGAAAAAACACAATCATCGCTGACGCGACAAACAGTCCCATCTCTTCGGCAATCACGGCAAAAATGGAGTCGCCGAACACTTCCGGAAGATACTGAAATTTTTGACGCGAATGTCCGTACCCGAGTCCGAACAAACCTCCGGATCCGATCGCAAGCAGAGCTTGGTTAATATGATACCCGATCCCTTGCGGATCCAATTCCGGATTCAAGAATGTCATAAACCGAGCGGCGCGATACGGAGCCATGCTGATCAACACGGCAAGCGCGGCCATGCCGCCGCCTAAAAGTCCTCCGATATGAGCAACGGGCGCTCCGGCGGAAAAATAAATAATCACAGCCATGCCGGCAAGAATCACCATGGTCCCGATGTCCGGCTGTACAGCCAAAAGCGCCATCATTCCACCGAGGGCGAGAGCAAATGCCGCGAACCCGGACGAAACATTTTTGATTCCCTCTTCGCCACGGCTCGCGAGCCAGGCGGAAAGGTAAATCAAAAACGTCAGCTTTGCGATTTCCGACGGCTGAAAAGTGAACCATCCGCCGATCGAAACCCAGCTTCTCGCCGTCCCAATACTGGCTGAAAGTCCGGGAATGAAGACAAGAACAAGCAAGGCGATCGAAACGAAAAGAAGGGTCATCGCGTGCCGTTTCCAAAAGAGGTATGAAACACGGCTCATAAAAAACAGACCGAAAATCCCTGGGATCAATCCAAAAACCATCTGATGCTTCAGATAATAATAGCTGTCTCCAAACTTGTCGTATCCGATAGGAGCAGAAGCGGACGCGAGCATCACAAGCCCGAACACAACCAACGCGCCGGTGATGAGCAGGAGCGGAATGTCGACAAATGTGCGTTGGGGAGGCACAGAGAAAGAGGCGGCTAAATCATTAACGCGTCGAGCAGGGCGACCGCGACGCCGAGCGCGCCGGAAACGATGGCGATCACCCAAAGACGCATAACAATTTGTGGCTCGGTCCATCCGATCGCTTCCAAATGATGATGAAACGGCGAAGAGAGAAAAAGCTTGCGGTGAAAAATTTTCTTCCAAAAAATTTGAGAAAAAACCGAAAGAGACTCGAGGACAAAAACAAAACCGATGATCGGGAGAAGCAGGGCGGAATTCGTGAGCATGGCGATGACGCCGAGCGTAACGCCGAGCGACATCGAGCCGGTATCTCCCATAAAAAACCGCGCCGGATGGATGTTGAACCAAAGAAAGGCGAGCAGGGCGCCGATCACGACCCCGCAAAACGCGGCCAAATCATACTTCCCTTGCGCGAACGCGATGATCGCGTACGCGCCGAACGCGATGAATAACGCGCCACCGGCAAGGCCGTCCAGGCCGTCGGTTTCGTTCACGGAAAACGCCGTCGCAACGATCGTCAAAACGAAAAAAGGAATGTACCAAAGTCCGATGACCGCGTTTCCAAAAAACGGCACGTGCAAAAAGTCCCATCCGAGCTTGACCGCAAACCACCAGGCACCGATGAGCGCGATCGTCGTATACATGAGAAGACGGTGGCGCACGCGCAGTCCGCCGCCGTGCGGACCAATGCGTTTTGCGTTGAAATAATCATCAAGAAGACCGACAAACGCGGAGGCCACCAATGCTCCGAGCGGCAGCCATGTTTGCGAACGGGTCAAAAAGTTGAGTGAAGCGAAAAACGTTTCAGGCAAAAAAACGGATAATCCGCTAAAGATGAGCGCAATCGCGAGAACCGTTACCCACACGACCACTCCTCCCATGGTCGGAGTCCCGTGTTTCTTTGCGTGAAGCCTGGCAAAAATCGGAGCGTCCGACGCGCTCCGGATCGTCTTTCCGACTCCGAGCGTATTCAATAATTTTATAAACCATGGCGTCCAGAAAAAAGCGGCTAAAAATGCCAACGCGGTTAAAATAAGAACTTTCACCATTTGAAAAGACTCAAGGGTCATATATTGATGAGCACGATAAAAATCGTCGCGGAAAAAAGAATAGTCTCAAGAAGGACCGTCATCCAGCATGAAAACAGAGCAAACATGCGCTCGTTACGAAAAAATACGGACGCGACGACAAGGTTCACAATCAAAATCGCAAAACCGACCATGGCCGGAACAAACATCTCTTCCCATTTCCCGAAGCGATCAATGCCGAAATAAATATTATAATGGAGCGGGATAAACTTGGCTTCACGGGCCGCCGGAAGCAGGCGCCATGCCGGCAAAATCGCCGCGGCTAAAACAAAAAGAAAAGAAAGCGCGGCCGCGATGCGATAGGTCCAGCGTTCCGAAAGAAGCGCAACGATATTCAGAAACGTCTGTTCGATGGTCTTGTGCAAATGTGACATATTCCGACGATAGACTATCGACCTCCGACCTCCGAATATGAAAATTATACCACAAAACCGCCCACGGTCGGGCGGTTTTCACTTTACTTCTTCGGGACGACGCTCGCGTACGTCCGCAATCGAAGAGCGCCGGTAAAATCTTTCGCCTTCTTTTTCAAAAATTTGACCGTGCCGTTCGCAACCGCGTACAGCGTATCGTCTTTGCCGCGTCGCACATTCGCTCCCGGATGAACTTGCGTCCCACGCTGTCGGACAATAATTTGTCCGACGCGCGCGACGGATCCGTCTGAAATTTTTACACCAAGACGCTGACCGGCGGAATCGCGGCCAAGAGTTGTAGAACCGGCTGCTTTTTTGTGAGCCATACCTTTAGGTTATAGATGATAGGTGATAGGAATGGAGAAAAAAATTTCTCCTATAAGCTCTAAGCTAACACCTATAAGCTCATTTAAGAATGCGAAAATGATACGAGTTTCCGCGGGGACTGTCAAGCCCGTATCCCTACAGCGCGCCAAACTCTTCCAAAGCCCTCCGATAGGCCGAAACCGCCCCTTTTGCGCGCCTTTTATCCAAGTTGAATCCAAATTCGTGCACAAGCTGGTTGCGGAGCTTATGCGCCCACCACATCCTCTTCATAAAAGGGTACTTCCGTTGAGCATACGAGAGCCGCTCGGCGAATGTCGCTCCCGGCATAGCCTTTGCCTTCAAAATGTCGTCAAGAAGTTTGTCTGATTCGACCACGGCCTCGGCATTCTTTGCTTCCCGCAACAACCATTCAATATGAGACCAGCGCTTGCGCACTTCTTTTCGCGAAAGGAGATCCACGTCTCGCCAGCGAAAAAACTGAATGACGCGAATGACCAAAAAGCGGACATAGCCGATAAGCGCGACCAAAATGATGACCGCACAAACGCGTATCACCCAAAGGACGATGATTTCCGTATCAAGAGAGAACGAAACAGTCATACCTGATTGACTCGACAGACGAATGTTTTGAGATAAGAAGATTCCGGAAAGTACACCGAAAGAGGGTGGTCCGGACTTTGGCGAATGACGCGAAGAACCGAGATTTTCACGCCGGCTTGAATCGAAGCGCGGCGGAGCATAAACGCAAAATCCTCTTCGGAAAAAAACGCGGAACAACTGGATGTGACAAGGATGCCATTCTCTTCGATCATCCGTAGCGCGGCGCGATTCAAAAAATGATACGCCTTTTTTCCCTCTTCCGCGTCTTTTTTTGACTTGATGAGCGCCGGAGGATCAAGAATAACCATTCCGTACGCGCCGGCAACCCCCTCTTCCTCCCCCTTGGAAAGGGGGGTGCGATTTTCGTTGAACCACTGAAACACATCCGATCGCTCGGTCGTGAACGCTCCTGCCGCAATCCGATTTTTCTTTGCGTGCTCGACACAAAGCGCAAGGGCTGTTTCGGATGAATCCACATTATGAACAGAAACGGCCCCGCCTTTCATGGCAACGACTCCGGCCGTGCCGGAATATGAAAAAATGTTCAAAACCGAGCGTCCGAATGCCACATCGGCAATTGCGCGGCGTGTGTCCTTTTGATCCAAAAAAAATCCGGTCTTTTGTCCGCGCATCACGTCCGCGATCGCGTTCCATCCATTTTCTTTGAACGGAACAAAACCCGGCTCCTCCCCAAAATACACGCTCACGCGTTCATCAACCCCCTCCTCTTTCCGGACAGGAATATCGCTGCGCTCAACAATCGTCGTCGCGTCCGGAAACGCGTCGCGGATAGCAGGAACGATAAGACCGATCATCTTGTCAAGTCCGGCGGTCGCGAGCTGAAACACAAAAACGTCGCCGTACCGATCAAGCACAAAACCCGGAATCCCGTCCGCCTCGCCAAACACGACGCGGTATCCGGTCGTGTTTGTTTTCGGACCGTACCCGAGAAGCATGCGGCGGTCGTGCGCCTCTTTTATTTTTTGCGTGAACCATTCTTGAGTCAGCTCTTCCTCGCTGAACGCAAACACGCGCACGGCAATGGACGAGTGCGTCGAGTAGGTTCCGGTCCCGAGAATCTTTCCTTTTTCATCCGCGACAAACACAAGACTCCCATTTTCCAAATTTTTCGGCCGCTCAACGAGCGCGCCGGAAAAAATCCACGGGTGACGGTGGATGACATTGGCCTCCTTCCCTTTTTTGAGCGTGAGGATCGGGTACATAAAATTCGTTCAACAAAAAATGCGTTAAGATAAGCTCTTCACACTACACGAGTTCAAACTTTTTTTCAATAATCTCTACACGATCCTCAAGACGGATTGAACGACCCACGGAAGACACAAGCTCCACATCAAATTTCTGTTGCATCTTGATGATCTGATCCAGACCAATCTGGATCCGATGCTCCAGATTTCTTCCTTCCTCCTTTGTCATGAAATTCTCCAAGTCGGAACGAAACACCATATTTTCTTTTAAGAAATCCATAAGCTCGTCGAATCGATTCGACAAATTGTCGAACTTATCCGAAAGGCCGTCAACTTTGACTTCAAGATGTTCGACCTTGCCAGAAAGGCCGTCGAACCGTTCCGCAAGCTGATTTGTCGTCATGTCGTTCTCTGACATACTTCTTCAGTTTAAATCATGACAAATAATTTGTCATTCCGTTCATCTCACCACAAGTTATCGCGCCTCGAGTCGAACGAGTATTTCCGCTTCAAATCCTTGCGGTAGGTTAATGGTCAGACGGCGCTCGCACGGCTCCTTGATCGGCTTTTCCAACTCCAGCATCTTTTCCGAAACATCAAACCCTGCCTTCTTCAGCCCTTGAGCGATCATTTTTGCGGTAACCGCGGAATAAAAATGCCCTGCTTCGCTCGCTTTTTCTTTGAGGACAAGCTCGAATCCCTCCAATTTTTTTGCCAAATCCGCGATCTTGGACATTTCGCGTTTCGCTTTGCGATCTTCTGCCTGATCCTGCTCCTTCGTGCGACGCAAGGCGGCTTCGGTTGCCTGAATCGCCAGATTCTGCGGAAACAAAAAATTTTCCGCGTATCCGTCGGACACATTCACAACCTCGCGCTCTTTTCCGAGAGCCTTAATGTCTTTCAGAAGGATGACTTTCATACTACCATTTTCCTTTTTTCATTAAGAGCAGACGCGCGGCGCGCACCCAATCATAATTCTGTAAAACTTTCAAACCCGGTCTCACTTCGAAATTTGAGCCACTGATTACGGGCTGGCTCGCTAATCGTGTAAGTTCTTCGTCGTTTAGTTTTAACTTTCCTACAAGCCAAACAATGATATTCCTCTGGCTTTCAGTCGCTGTTTTATTTTGCGGAATCAGTTCTGACACAGGAATAAGTTCCCCGAGCTCGCTCTTTTCAACTTTGGCATCCTGCGTTTCTTCAAGAATTTTTTTTACATCTATCCCCAACGCTTCTTTCAACGAATGTTGATACTGCTCAATGGCGACGTTTAGATCGTCAGGATTATTATGCGCGGCGTCTCCAAATGCTTTCAAAAGAGAGTAACGCGCATCAATCGCGTGAATCGTATTTTCGTTCAACGGAAACTCTTTTCCCTTTAATCCATCGAGACGGAACATGAATCCGCCATTCTTTTCAAAAAATGTAGTCCCATTCATGGAAATCGGAGTCGAACGACCTCCCTCATTCACCATCTCCCGCAAATCGCGAACACGAATCGCAAACGGTTTCCCTGTTTCTGCCAGGTTCGCATACGCGTCTGCGACTTTCCCTTGCTCTGCAAACGAACCTTCCGTGCGCTGTGCCAAATCAGACGCTCTGGCCGGCGCTTCTGATGCAGGAGCGGCTTCGATATGAGGAGACGTGGGAGCCGGCTCAACGCGCGGCGCGACAGGAATTGGCGCAGGCTCCGGCACAATAGCCTCAACTGCTGACGCAGAAACTTCTTGAGCGCTGGACGGTGTTGGAACCGCAGCCGGCGCTTCTGCCGACCCCCCTCCGTCCCCCCTTGGCAGGGGGGATGACACAACCTCAACTTCAGGCGCTGAAGGCGCGGGTTCCGAGATCCTATCCATAAAATCTTTTTGCCAACCTTCCTTCAGGAACGCGCCGTATTTTGACTGCGCATCTCTCATAGCGCTCGCGACTTTTTGAATCTCCTCTCTTGTGTCAGGAACATTTTCTCTCATGGCGCGAGTGACTTCCTGATAAACCCTTTTCACGCGAGCAAGCTCTTTATTCACTTCTTCCACTCTCTCGCTCGAAACTCCCTCGCGCATAACCGCGTTCGCAAGCGTAAATTTTGAAGTGTCCGCAGGCACCTCAACCGCGGGCGCTTCCGCGAGTGCGACTGATTCAGGAACAGCCGATTCAGGAACAGCCGATTCAGGAACAGCCGATTCAGGAACAGCCGATTCAGGAGCAGCCGCCGCATTGAACAATTCGGACTTGTCATATTTGCCTTTTTCCATCCCGCGCAATGTCTTTTCCAACACCATCTCCTCTTGAGGTGTTTGATATTCCGGTCGGCGTTTCAAAAAATCCGACATTATTTCTTTTTGAAATTCCGCGGGTTCGGTTGGCGGAACTTCCGGTTCCGGAACCGGTTCAATCGGTGAAGGCTCGATATGCTCCATCAGTCGTTGGCTGAACAGCTCGGCTCTTGGAATCTGCTTCAAGGTTTGGAGATCGTATCCAACAAGCATCGGCTTTCCGGAAATTTCCTCCACACGAAATGAGACGTGCCCGATCGCCTTGTGAGTCAGATGATCCTCGGAACTCATGCCCGCATTCTTCATCGCGTCGCGCATAAACGCGGCCAAGCGTTTTGGCGTGGCATTCTCTAATCCAAAATGTTTGAGCTCATCTTTTCCAAGCCCGCGCAGAGCGGCTTGAGTCGCGCCGTCTCCTTTTTCTACGATTCCGGATTTCAACGCTTCTTTCAATACGGTCTGCTCCTGAATATCTCCTGATTTTCCTTCCGGAGCTTCAACTTTTTCCGGAACAACTCCTTGTTCCGGAACAGCCTCGCGAGCCTGAAGCTCTGCCGGTTCTGCTGGAGAAACTTCTCTAGAAACCGGAACTTCACCTCTTGTTTGAGGACCCGCGTCCGGAGCCGGAGCTTCGACGTACCCTGCGTCCGGAGCCTCCGCTTTTCCGGAAACGCCATCCTGAACCTGTGCTTCAACTTCTCCGCGAGATGATCCGTGATCTGGCTCAACATCTGGACCTTCCGCTTCCGGCGCCTCCGGAGCCGGAGTCTCGACCGCGCCTCTAAATAATCCACCCGTCACGCGATGAATATTCTCCTCAAAATTGTCCGCGACAAATTCACCCGCGCTCTTTTGCTCCCACGCGGAAAGCGTCTTTCCGATCGCCTCGGAAACGCCTTCATTCATAATCTCGGTGGATGCAAGTCCGCCAATTCCGACAAATCGTAAGACTGTCCCTGCCGCGGCCGCGAACGCGATCGCCTTTTCTTTTTTCGACCCTTCGCCTTTCCACGCGAGCTTATTCCAAGTCTCCTTAAATCCGTTCACAACCAATTCCTTCGCAAGCGACTCGGTGCGCTTGCCTTCTTTTTTTTCTTTGGAGACTTTTTGATAGCGCTCGTACAGAGCGACCGCGCCGTATCCTGCCCCGCGCAAAGCGGAAAGCGACGAAAGCGCCAAAACAGAATTGACGGTTTCTTTCACGACTGTTACGCCCTTCACGCGCGTCTGAATCGTCTCGTCCAACAACTTTGCAACCGCCTCGCCGCGCTTCTTCCTTGTCATGGTCAAATCCTCGTCATACCGATCCTGCACGCCGCGCATATCCTCCTTTAATTTCTCCTTTTGCGCCGCGGACAAATACTTTGAATCGTCAATCGCCTTTTCAAGCGCCACGGCTTTTTCTTTTACGACATCCGACGTTCCTTCCTTTCCTTCCTCTTCAACTGATTTTTCTCCGGCTTCAAAAGCCGCAGAAAGCCGTTTCTGCTCTTCGGTTGTGTAATATTTCTGCACGACCCAACGTGGAAGATCAGCCAATAATTTAAATCCTACGATGCTCGCGGCCGCGCCAAACAAACTTGTCCCTACCAACTTCGCTGTCTGGGCGCGGGTAACATCCGTTTTTTCATCCTCTTCAGGCAGACGCTCGCCTTTCAAATGCTTTTTCCAAAACGAATCCATCGTTGTTTTGAACGACGCTTTCGCGGCCTCCTCTGCCGCGGATTCCGGGGAAATGCCTTCTTCTTTTGTTTCCTCCAAAGGAGTTGGCGCGGTTTCAACAGTCTGCGGCGTACCAGATTCCGGAGGTTCAGGAGGTTCCGGAAAATCTGTTGGCTTTTGCTCGTCCGGCATATTTAGGATTTCTTTTTCTTGTCGTAAAGCGCGTTAATTTTTTCCCGCAGAACAATGACCTCTCCATCAATCTGCGCTTTTTCCGTTAGCTTCAGCGTCTCCTTTACTCCTTTTTTTGAAACAGCGGCAGCTTCCGCGCGATAGGTTCTTTCAATTTTCTCCAGCTCGCGCAAAAAACGTGCCTGCTCCATTTTATCTGTCGTCTGCCAGCTTTTAAGAAGTTCCACAAGGTCGCGAATGAGATCGCTGTCCGGCGCGCGGGCAACAAGATCAATGACCGCTAATTTTGTCTCGCGATCCATCGGGCTGTTTTCCAAAAGTGCGCCAAGCTTTTCCAACATAAAATTTACGGAATTTTCTTTTTGATCGCTTCAAGATGATCCAAGGCCTTTTTCCGGATGGCCTGTTCCTCCGCGTCAAAACCTTTTTTCAGATTCTTCAACGAATCATAAAACATTGCGAACTCGGCGCTTGAACCGTCTTTCACCGCGCGCGCAAGAATACCGGCGAGCTGGTCCATCTGGGCCAAAGTCATTTCCGGCACAAGAGCGACAACCGCTTCCTTGACATCATCCGGCAAATCTGACGCAACCAGCAACAAAGCTAACCTCTGGCCGACATTTTGGAGTTCCTGTTCCGGACTTGATGAATCTGGCATAATGAAAGATAGTATATCGTGTTCGTCCTATAAAGACAAAAAATATGATTGTCAAGAACATCATGTCCACCGAGTTTGTAACAGTCTCCCCTGATATGACATGGGGCGAAGCCGCGACCATGCTTCTCAAGAGGTGTCTTTCGAGCGCTCCGGTTGTAGATGAAACTGGAAAGCTTGTCGGAATCTTGTCAGAAAAAGACCTATTCCGCGGTCTGTTCCCTACTCACCGCGATTGGACAGAAACGCCTCACGCCTATCTTGATTTCCAAGAATTGGAAATTGCCTCGGACGCTTCGGATAAACGAGTCGGCGATGTCATGTCCACACGCCTTATCACGGCTGAACCGGACACGCCGATTCTGAAAGTTGGCGCTTTGATGTGTTCGAGCGGCGTGCATCATGTGCCTGTGATTCAGGATGGGCGTCCGATCGGCCTTGTGAGCCGCGGAAGCATTTACCGCGCCATTTTGGATAAATATTTTGGAAAAAAATAATGATGTTTTGATTCTGACGCAAAAAATGCTATTCTATAAGAACCTATGGCGACCGAGAAAAAAAAGAGACGTATCCTTATCGTTGACGACGAGCGGCCGCTCGTGCGCGCGCTTGAGTTGAAATTCACGCACTCCGGTTTTGACGTTGGCACGGCCTTCGACGGCGAAGAAGCTTTGCGTAAAATAAAAGAGGAACCGTTCGATCTTGTCTTATTGGATTTGATGTTGCCAAAAGTGGACGGGTTCGGGGTGATGCAAAAATTGCGCGAAACCGGCAAAAAAATTCCGGTCATTGTCACGACAAATTTGAGCCAGGAGGATGACGCGAAAAAAGTGAATGAGCTTGGCGCCAAGGCCTATCTCGTAAAATCAGACACACCGATCAATGTGATTGTGGAACGAGTCCAAGACGCGCTGAAAGGAACAAGATGACATTATCACTACGAAAAGACCGCTGAAAAATGGATGAGATTTCGGCGCGCGACGAGGACCGAAGCGAGCCGTACTGAAACGTACGGTGAGCGAGGACCGCAGGAGCAAGCCGAAAGATCGCCATTTTGCGGCGGTCTCCAAACTCTATGGCAAAGTTGGAGGACAAAGCCATTAAAGACATCCTATTAAAGGAACATTACGTGACGGCCGAGGATGTGGCAAAAGCCGAGGCGCTTGCTCTTGAAACGAAAAAGCCGCTGACGGAAATTTTTTTGAATCAGGGGGTGATCACGCAAAACCTTCTCGGACAGGCCATCGCAGAATCGTTTGGCGTCTCGTATGCGGATCTCAAGACATTGCCGCCGAGCCGCGAGCGGGTTTTGTCGTTGCCGGAAGCTTTGGCACGGAAATTCTCGGCGGTCGTGTTCAAGGACTCGGCAAAAGAAGTCGTGATCGCGACTCCCGAAGTCGAGAACGCCGCGATCGCGCGCGAGGCGAAAAAAAACTTTCCAAAGAAAAAAATCTCCCTAGCTTTCGCGTTTGCCGACGATGTCGAGGAATCGTTCGTATATTATTTGAAACCGCTCGGCGAACGGTTGAAAAAAATCGTCGCGAGCCAAGGGCGTCTTGCACCGGAATTGATTGACCAAATCATTGCGGACGCGATCGCCTATCGCGCTTCGGACATCCATCTCGAACCACAGGAACAAGAAGTGATCGTGCGCTTCCGTGTAGACGGCGTTCTGCAAGAAACCGGACGAATCCCAAAAGAATATTACGGAAAAATCCTGAACCGCATCAAGGTTCAGACGCGCCTGCCCATTGACGAGCATTTTTCAGCGCAAGATGGGGCCATGCGTTTTACTTTGGGAGAAGCAACTGTTGATTTACGCGTCTCCATTTTGCCAACGCTTGACGGAGAAAAAGTGGTGATCCGTGTCCTTGGAAAATATGTACGAAGTTTCAGTTTCGCGGACCTCGGGCTTTCGGAAAGCCATCACGTCGCGCTTTCCGCATCCGCGCGACGACCGTTCGGGATGATCCTCGTGGTCGGCCCGACCGGTTCCGGAAAATCCACATCGCTCTACGCGCTCCTTAAATTACTCAACCGTCCGGAAATCAACATCACGACCATCGAAGATCCGGTGGAATACAAACTCTCTGGCGTGAACCAAATTCAAGTGAACCAGCAAACAAATCTCACGTTCGCAAAAGGACTGCGCTCCATCGCAAGGCAAGATCCGGATGTCATACTTGTCGGCGAAATCCGCGATCTCGAAACAGCGGACATTGCGGTCAATGCCGCGCTGACCGGACACTTGATGCTCTCGACATTTCACGCGAACGACGCGGCCACGGCCGTGCCGCGCCTTCTTGAAATGGGCATCGAACCATTCCTTTTGTCTTCCACGCTTGAGCTTGTCATCGCCCAGCGTCTGGTGCGGCGCATCTGCAATCATTGTCGCCACAGCGTTAATATGAGCCATGCCAAGCTTGAAAAAATCCTGCCAAGAGCCAAGGAATTCTTCCCGGACAAAGCTGTAACTTTGTACAAAGGCGACGGATGCGCGAGTTGCGGCAACACAGGATTCAAGGGACGCACGGCCATTTTCGAATTCATCCGGATCACGCCGGAAATGCAAGAACTGATTCTGCGTTCGCCGTCTTCGCAACAGGTGTGGCGGCTTGCGCACTCGCAAGGCGGAGCGAGCCTGTTTGAGGATGGAATTGAAAAAGTAAAAAATGGCGTGACAACGCTTGAGGAATTGATCCGTGTTGCCGAACCGCCAAAAGCGTCCGGTGTTGTTGAGACAAAAATCGGAAGCGTATGAAAAAAAGAAACGCGTTTCTGAACCGTCTCGAAAGCGTTGGAACAGGAGAAGAACGGGGCTACATCATCGAGAACCTCGCTATGCTCCTTTCATCTGGAATGGATGTCATGCAAGCCGTCGGCTCCATCAAGCAGGAATTGCGCTCGCGTTATCTGAAACGGATATTGGGCGAGATCGAGGAATCCATCAACGCCGGTTTTGGCATTGGAGAGGCGTTGCAAAAAACTGGCCTGTTTCCGGAATACGTTACGGCCCTGCTCAAAATAGGAGAGGAAGGCGGGCGTCTGGACGAAAGTCTGCAAGTCATCGCGATCCAGCAAGCCAAGAGCCGCGACTTTGCGTCTAAAATCCGGGCCGCAATGATGTATCCATCATTCGTGCTCTGCCTGGCGCTGATCGCCGGCATCGGCATTGCCTGGTTTATCTTACCAAGACTTGCGTCGGTCTTCACCCAACTCAATCTCAAATTGCCGCTCATCACCCGTCTCTTAATCGGATTCGGCGCGTTTTTGTCTGACTACGGATCCATTTTTATTCCAAGTCTTCTTCTTGTCATCGCCGTCATCGTCTACTTCCTGTTCTTTTTTGGAAAAACAAAATTCATAGGACAAGCCTTGCTCTTTTATATTCCGGGCATTAAGAACCTGATTCGCGAAGTGGAACTGGCGCGTTTCGGTTATTTGATGGGGACATTGCTCGAAGGCGGCCTGCCGGTTGTCTACGCCATCCATTCGCTTCAAACCGTCACATCGCTCGTCGCGTATCGCAGACTGTACGCGCATATGGAATCGGCAATTGGGGACGGCGGTAGTTTTGAAGAATCGTTCAAGACATTCCGACGCAGCCGTCATCTTGTGCCAATGCCCGTACAAGGGCTTGTGGTTGCCGGCGAGCAATCCGGACATCTTGCGCAGAGTTTCAACAACATTGCCAAAAATTACGAATCAAGATCAGACATCACAACCAAAAATTTGAGCGTCATCCTCGAGCCGATTCTTCTTGTGGTGGTCTGGCTCGGCGTCCTTGCCGTTGCTTTAGCCGTGATTCTCCCGATCTACAGCCTTGTCGGAGGATTGACCGAGTCCGGCTCTCAATCAGGGGGATCACCGTAAAAATCCTAACGCCTAAAGGGTCTGTCGCCGAATGTGCTTTTGAAGCGAAATGGCTGAATTTCGAGACAGAATCGTTGAATAAATTTTGAGGTTTATCAGTAGATAAGCCGAAAAATTTTGAAACGATTATGACCGAAATTCAGACATTGCAGCCAAAATGACATTCGGCGACAGACCCCTAAAGCCATATGAAAGGCTTTTCTCTTGTTGAAATCCTGCTCGCACTCACCATTGTCGGCATCCTGGCCATCACAGCCGTTCCTGTATTTCGCACGCTTCTTGCAGAAAACGACCTTGCCGTGAGCCAAATGCTTCTCTCGCAGGCCGCGCGGCTGGCCCAGGCAAACGCGCGCGCCGTTGCTTTCGACAACGATTGGGGAATGCGCGCGGTAAAAGGTTCTGCTGTCGTATTCAAGGGAAACGACTTTGCCTCGCGCGATACAACAGAGGACACGACTTTTGTCCTACCATCCGCCATCAAATTTCCGGAAACCTCCATTATCTTTTCCAAATTCACGGCCATCCCGTCTCAAAGCGCTTCGCTCACGCTGAAAGCGCCGAACAACGCCGAACGTGTATGGACAATGGATTCTCAAGGAATTATTTATTAAGGACAAAGGGGTCCACTCTCGTAGAAGTCATCCTGTCTTTGGCCCTCTTTTCCGGTATGGTATTGACGTATACCGGCGCACTTGGATTCGCGACAAATTCCGCGACAAACGTCGGATTGCGGCAACGCGGTTTATTGCTCGCGGAAGAAGGTTTGGAAGCGGCGCGCAGTCTGCGGGAAAACGGCCTGGACACGCTCATCGCCGGAACATACGGACTCGCAAGCGGGCCGTCCGGATGGTCGCTTGTCGCGAATCCGGATCAGCACGGAGTTCTTACACGAAGCATCAGCATCGCTGATGTTGATGCTCGCACGAAAACCGTTGATTCAACTGTCACTTCAACTCTTGGGAAACGGCCGATCTCCATCACACTTCGCACAACGCTTACGGATTGGCCGCTTCTGCTTCAAGCGCCGTCTCCGGAGTCTGCTCTATGCCGACCTCCAAAAAAGAAATAAAAAAAGGATTTACACTTGTGGAGATGCTCCTGTATATTGTAATCATCTCGACCACATTGACGGGTGTTTTTGTTTTTTTGAACGCGCTTATACGGACGAGGGTCAAAATGCAAACCGCGATCGAAGTGGAACAACAAGGTATTTTCATCGCGGAAACGCTATCGCAGGATATCCGCAACGCAATATCCGCGGAAAATCCGTCTCCAAACGCGCTTTCTCTTGCGGAAGCGGATGGAACAACGATTGCCATCAGTCTCGAAGACGGCAAGCTCATGCGTTCCGTAAGTGCCGGAACATCGGCCTTGCACTCTGCGCGCCTGTCGATGAGCGACTTGTCCATCTCAAACCAAGCAACGGCCGGTCCTCCATCCATCCAAATTTCTTTCATACTTTCCAATGTCAATCCTTCTCATCGTCCTGAATATGACTACGCGCGCACATTCACCGCTTCCGCGACATTGCGAAACAAATAAAGAAATAGGTGGACATCACAAAATTTTTCGATTTTTTATGATAACAAAAAACTGTCATTGCGAGCAACCGAGGGGAGCGAGGCAATCTTACAGTAGGATTGCTTCGTCGCTCACTTCGTTCGCTCCTCGCAATGACAAAATTAAGTCTTGCAACTGTCTCGAAATAAATGGATTCACGCTGATTGAAATCTTGATGGTTGTCGCGGCCATCGGTATTTTGGCAGGCATTGTCATTGTGGCGATCAATCCTGGACGGCAATTGGCCGCGGCGCGAAATACACGGCGTCAATCCGACACGGCTTCCATCGCACAAGCGCTCTATCAATACTCACTCGATCATGACGGAGCGCTCCCGGATTCCATCACGGCCGAAACAAAAATGATCGGAACATCTGCTACTGGATGCGCGGTTACTTGCGGTCCAACGGTCAGTAGTTTGTCAACCGGATTTAGCGCAAGCGATGCCGACAAAAGCGCGTTCGATCAGGGGTCATACGCGAATACACAATATGATTCCGCAAAAGACGGTGTCGCGCTCGCATCAGGCACGACCGGAACTTTTGTCTCAAGCGTCAAAAATTCCGACGGCGCCAACACAAACTGGTCGAATATAACTTGGACGCAAACATCTCCAAGCCCGAGCAATAAGGAATTGCCGGACAACAACGCGAGAGAAACCGGCTTTCAGAGCGGCAATGTTGATATGACCGGCAACGTCCTCCTGCTCCATTTGAACGAAGAAAGCGGGGCAAGAACTTTTACAGATGCCTCCAGTTCTCACCATGTCGCGACGTGCGGCGGGACCATCTGCCCAACCATGGGAACATCCGGAAAATTCAACACGGCCGGATCATTCGACGGACTGAATGACCATATACAAGTGAAGGATACACCGGCGCTAAAATTTACCGGTGGGGAGATGACCATCAGTATTTGGATGAAACCGAATGTTGCGGAAAACAACGGATCCAGAATTATCAGCAAACCGTGGAATGGCAATGGAGAGTATAACTATTGGATTGAATACTATCAAGGAAGAGCCTCGTTTTGCGCCGGAGTCATCTATTCCAGATTCTCATGCGTCGTGGCTCCTAATCAGCCGATAGTCGGTGTATGGAACCATATCGTCGCAACAGCAAATTCATCAACAATGAAAATTTTTCTTAATGGCGTGGAAGAAAAATCGAAAAATTACAGCATAACCGACTGGAAACCGGGATATGATATAAATAGAGCCCTTGCCATCGGGACTCTTTACCCTTATTGGACCGAATGGCCCGGGCTTACGGGCTTCTCTTTCAAAGGAGAAATTGATGAGGTGGCCATATTTACCCGCGTCCTTTCTCCAACGGAAGTCCTTGATTTTTATCGTCGCGGCGCGGCAGGCCTGAAATTTCAAACGCGCTCCTGCGCCGACGATGCCTGTTCCTCCTCATCATTTTCCGGCCCGGATGGGACAACCGGGACTTTCTATTCCGGCGCGGCGAATAGCTCTGCGGAATCCTCCTTGAGCGCAACGCTCAATCTGCCTGCAAACAGATTTTTCCAATACAAATCTTTTTTTAACGCCGCAAATCCGGACTCCTCCCCTGCACTTCTTCAGACTGGCGTATCCGGAACCATTCCTCCACCATCCGTTTCAGCAGATTCGATCGGCATTCCGACAGCCGATAGTTGTGTTGATCTGACACCTGTTCTTGCCGGAACGTATCTCACGGACCTGCCGACTGATCCGTCGCTCGGCAGCGCGGAAAAAACATTTTATGCGATAAGCCGCAATGACAAGGGTGTTGTAACCATAACATCCTGCGCCTCGGAGAATAGCGTGATTATTCAGGCGAAACAATGACGGGAGAGATTTAGGGAGTTAGGGAGTTAGGGAGTTAGGGAGTTAGACTTTGGGCTTTGGGAAAATACACAGTGACTAGTGACTTGTGGCTAGTGATTAGCCCGCCCGACTGAACGATGCAAGTCGTTCTGGTGGGTGACGCGTCACTAACCACCAATCACTAATCACCAATCACTTCTTGGTGAATATGACTCATCAACGCGGATATGTGATGCTGATGTCTGTGCTCACGGTCGGCGCGCTTGGACTTGCCATTGCGCTCGGTTTGCTGTCCGTTGGTTCGTCCGCTTCCAAAAGCGAACTGGTTCTTGAACAAGCGGCTAAAGCGCGCGCTCTCGCGGATGGATGCGCCGAACTCGCCCTCGCGCGCGCAATGCAATGCACTCCGCTCACCCAAACATGGCAAACAACGGATGGAACATGCTCCGCGACAATGACTGGCATCAGCGGAGACCGAACGATCCGCGCGCAAGCCGAATCCGTGGCAAGCAGACGCAGAATAAACATTGCCGTCCGCTTTAATGAAAAAGCCGTACCAACGGTCCAATGGCAAGAAACTCCGAATTGAACGTCGTAGATATTTTGTGATATCATATTCTTAATTTCGACATTTAATTTCTAACTTCTCCTCTTATGCAACACGCAACAAAAAAAGGATTCACCCTGCTTGAAATCCTTCTGGTCGTGGCGGCCATCGGCATCCTGGCCGGCATTGTCATCGTGGCCATCAACCCGGGAAAACAACTCGCGGACACGCGCAATGCCCAGCGCCGCGTTGACATCAAAACACTGCTTGACGCGTCGGTTCAATATCAAATAGACGTCGGACATTTCCCGAGCTCTATCACGGCAACACCAACGGAAATTTGCAAAGTTGGAGGCGCTTGCGCTGGTCTCATTGATCTGTCCGTGCTTGTCCCGACGTACGTTTCATCGCTTCCGATTGATCCGCTTGCTTCCGCGTCGTCAAACGGCACAGGATATCAAATTTCTGTAAGCGCTTCGACTGGCCGTGCTACTGTTTCGGCTCCAAGCGCCGAACGCGGAGCTGTTATCAGCGCAAGCAACTAAAATTTTTTATGGAGGGCATCGCGTGGATTTCTCTCTTTCTCTTTTTAAGTTCGGCTATCTTGCTAGTCGTTTATTTGCGCAGTACCGTCGCGTTGCGAAAAATGTGCCGCGCCTGCTCGACAGCGCAAACATCCGATGAAGTGAACCACCTCCGTCTGCAAGCGATGCTTGCAAGCATCGGAGATGGGGTCGTGGCAACGGATAATAAAGGCAAGGTCATCTTCCTGAATGAAGTCGCGCAAGATATGCTCTCTTGGACGCCGGAAATGGTTGGAAAACCGCTCGAGGATGTTTCTGTTTTGGCTGACGAAAACGGCAGGGCTGTTTCGGTCAAGCGGCATCCGCTTCACCGGTGCATCCAAACGCGCAAAAAAATCATCGCTCAAAACTACCATTTCGTGCGAGAAGGTCAATACAACCTCGCCGTGTACATCAGCGCGACTCCGATCATCAATCAAAATAAAGAAGTGGTCGGCGCAATCGAGGTGTTTCGCGATATCACAAAAGAAAAAGAGATTGACAAGGCAAAAAGCGAGTTCGTGTACCTCGCTTCCCATCAACTGAGAACGCCTCTCTCCACCATCAACTGGTATTTGGAGCTTTTGCTGGATGAAGACGCCGGAAAGATCAATCATGAACAAAAAGAATACATCCAAGAGGCCCATGAAAGCACCAGGCATATGGTGGCGCTTGTCAACGAAATTTTGGATGTGTCCCGTCTTGAGCTCGGTACGCTCACAGCCAAATACGAGACCGTTGATGTGCGGCCGATCATCAAAGACTGCACAAACGAGGTCACGCCGATGTTGAAAAAAAAGGAGATCAAGCTCACAACCAACGTGCCGGATCCTGTGCCTCTTCTTTTTTCCGATCCAAAACTCATCCGGATTATTTTCCAAAACTTGATGACCAATGCCGTCAAATACACGCCGGAAAAAGGCCATGTGCGCGTCGCAATAGAACTGACCGATCATCAAGTCAATATCACGGTCGCGGACACGGGATTCGGCATTCCGAAAAACGTCCAGAACAAAGTCTTCTCAAAACTCTTCCGTGCTGATAACATCAAAAATCGCGAACCGAGCGGAACAGGACTGGGACTTTATACGGTCAAATCCGTTGTCGAACAATTAGGCGGCAACATTCGATTTGAATCCGAGCAGAATAAAGGAACGACCTTTTTTGTTACGCTTCCGCTGAAATCCGCGCCTCCAAAAACATCAAACGCTTTATGACCAAACCAATAAAAAATATTCTCATTATTGATGATGATCGGAAAGCCGTTGGCGTGTTGCGCGCCGCTTTCCAAAAAAAAGGATACGCGGTGCGGGAAGCGTACAATGTTGAGAGCGGCCTTGCTCTTTTGCGCCAACAAGCGCCCGATGTTCTTATTCTTGATTTGTTGTTTCCGCAAACAGGAGGGCTGGACGCGTTGAGTTCTTTGCGCGGCGAACAAGCGTTCTCGACCATGCCTATTATCGTGCTCACGAATTATTCGAATGCCGACGTCCTCCTGCCTCTCGGCGCGAAATACGACGTTACCGTTATGATAAAAGCAGAGTCATCACTCAAAGATATCGTGGCAAAAGCGGAAGAGATGACATAGCTTGGGGGTCAGGTCTTGGGATGTGAATTCGATGAATGTGAATTCGATGAAGAACGTAAACTTTTTGAAATAACTTTGCTTGCCGTTGAATAATGCAGTCCCAAATAATCGGCAATTTCCTTTACGGAATAAAGACACTGCTTACGTGCAAAAACAATAGCCTGATTTCTGTCTTGGTTATCATCGAAACGGAAAAAAATATCTTTAAGTTGTGGCCGACCAACCATCCGCGCTTCGCGCGGAATTTCTTTTATCTGGTTTGCTTCTTTCTTTATCTCCCATGTATTGTCAATAAATTGTGGCGAGCCAAGAATAGTTCTGTGCTTTACTTTATCAAACGGATTTTCCTTTATGATCATTCCATCTCGAACAAATTTTCTATACTCTCTACGGGCTAAAGCCAGTTGCCTTGAAAACAATCCAAGAATTCCGTCAACAGTAAGGAACACTGGGGCCTTACAAAGGCCAACTGTGGCACGATAACTACTCCATCGCCAAACTTCTGGACAATCCGTTAATCCGGCATGAACAGGATTCAAAACAATATATCTCGCAACCTGAAGCAAATAAGATTCTTTCTCAACAAGAAACGCTTTATATCTACCTTGAAATAGATGTCCTGGACGGCTATGCGTCCGATTAAAATATTGAGTGTAAACACCATTCAATTGACGCATGCCAGCCGCAAGATTGCCATCCAGTGTTTCAATAAAAATATGATAATGATTTTCCATAAGACAATAAGCGTAACAAATCCAATTAAAAGTATTGATAGTGTCAGCGAGAATAGAGAAAAACCGCAATCGGTCCTTGTTGGACAAAAAAATATTCTGACACGCATTACCGCGTGAAGTAACATGATATAGCGCTCCTGGATATTCTATACGCAATGGCCTAGTCATATTTAGTAGAACTTTCTTTAATTCTATCACTTTTTAATAATGAGCAACTAATTTTCTTATGACAGATCAATTTGAGATGCATAACGTGAATGATATAAAAATTCACATCCCAAGACCTGACCCCAAAATCCAAAAAGCGCTTCGACATCCGAAGCGCTTTTTGCGATCGCGACCTCGCGTTTACTTTTTCGGATTCAGCGCCTTGCGCGTCGCCTCATCAAGCACGCCGGTCACACTTAATTTCCATCCGGCTTGCAAGCCTCTCAACGCGTCGCGCGTCATTGCGCCGAACACCCCGTAAGCAACGCCTTTCGGCATCTTGAGCAAGCCCTTTTCCACGAGCAGTTTCTGCAAGTTCGTGACATCATCACCTTTGGAACCGACTTTGAGCTCCTTCGCGTAAGTCACGGCCGCCTTGGCAACCGGTGAAGCGGCCGGAGCCGGAGAAGAAGCAACGGCAGACGAAGCAGACTTCGGATTCAGCGCCTTGCGCGTCGCCTCATCAAGCACGCCCGTGACATTCAGTCTCCATCCGGCTTGCAAGCCTCTCAACGCGTCGCGCGTCATTGCGCCGAACACCCCGTAAGCAACGCCTTTCGGCATCTTGAGCAAGCCCTTTTCCACGAGCAGTTTCTGCAAGTTCGTGACATCATCACCTTTGGAACCGACTTTGAGCTCCTTCGCGTAAGTCACGGCCGCCTTGGCAACCGGTGAAGCGGCCGGAGCAGGAGAAGAAGCAACGGCAGGAACAGCGACCGGAATCGCTTTCACGGTCGAAGTCGAAGCCGGAGTCGGAGTCGCAACCGCCGGCACGGCAACTGGAACAGGAGTCGTCACAACGGCCGCCGGATTCCCGATAGTGAAAATCTTGTCGGATTGATCGGTTGCAGTCACAATCGCAAGATCCGTTCCCTGCACGCGCACCAAAACCTTGCTTACATCAAGTGATGGAACTGTCCATATATAAGAACCTGTATTCAGATAATTCGAAGCAATAGAAACCCACGTCGTCCCATTATCAATCGAGTACGCGAGATTCACAAAACTTATGGATCCGGAAGATCCCCAGCTAATTTTTTGCGATGAACCCTTCGCCCATGATTCGCCGCCGTTCGGCGCGGAAACAGTTACAGTCGGCGTCACGGTCGTGGACGAACCGCCGCCACCGCCTCCGCCGGCATTCGTTGTCGCTGATATCGCTGAAGACGCGACAGATTCTCCGCTCGCATTCAAGGCGGAAATTTTGTAGTAGTATGTCGTACTGGCGGATAATCCTGTATTCGTATAGGTAACTGTCGAACCGGAAGACACGGTCGGATCATCGCCAACCAACCCATAAAGGCCGTCTGACGTTGAACTGCGGTAAATGTCGTATCCTGTCGCTCCACTTAATTGAGTCCACGAGAGTGTGATGCTCGAATTTGTCGCTGACGCTTTGGCAAGATTGCTGGGCGCGCTTGTCGGCGCGAGCGGATTTGTGGATTCGGTCGGTGCGTACAGAGAGAAGTGGAGGGTGGATGCCGCAAAGGTGACTGTGGAAACGTTCAAGGCAAACTCGGCCGCCGTATCAATGGCCGTCTTGTCTGTGATGATATCGCCGTCGCTCTCGATATACGTGATCGTCGTCGGCTCCGCCACCCAGTTCTGCGAGGTTTCATCCCAATAGGACATATTCAACGTATCCACTTCCGCTTTCGTGTCAATGGAACTGTCAGAAGATGATTCCGTTGCCGCAAGCTCGGCGCGCGTATACGTCATTTCGATCGTGATCGGAAGATCAAGATCCGTAATAAGATCGTCTTCGGAATCCGTAACAGACACTTCCTTTCCAACGGCCGTGCAAACAGAACTTTCGCAAGACTTAATCGGTTTAGCAGAGGTTGTTTCGCGCACGTTATTCGTTTCCTTCGCGCTGACGCTTCCTGCGGATTTGGAAGATCCGAGCGCTTTTGCCGGAATCGTTAATTTTATGCCGGTCGTCGAATCTTCGAGCGTTCCGCCGGAATCCGGAGTGATTGTTTTGGATTTTGGCGAGGAAAGCGATACGGAAGACGAAAGAGTGATATCTTTCCCTGTCACAGCGGAACTACTGCTCATATCAACCGGATTTGAAGTGTAGGAAGTTTCCGCGTATCCCTCGGCAACCGCGTAGATTCTCCAAATGCCGGACGTTACTTTCAATGTATAATTTCCACTTGCGTCAGCCTTTGTTCCGGCAAATCCCCCGCCCTGCTTTTCCGCGCGCACAAACGCGTTCGCAACAGCCGTCGAACCGACAAGAATCTGGCCTTCGATCGTCTTCGTAGCGGATGTCATCGAAATCGTCTGGGCTCCGGTTGACGCGTTTATGGTCAGATTCGTCGCGTCGCGGAAATAACCTGGCATCATCGCGTTAATCTGATAGGAGCCGTCCATAGCCTTGATGCTGAATGTTCCATCCGAACCAGCCATAACTCCGTGATGAGTTCCGTCAGTCGGATTGACAAGATCAACCCACGCGCTGGCAATGGCAACCGCGCTTGCATCCTGAACTGTGCCTGTGATCGTGCGAAGTGTCGGAACGGTTATTGTTAAACCTTCATTTCCGTCCGCAACCGTGATAATGCCTGTCGTGCTACTATAGGTCGTGTCTCCGCTTGTCGCGGCAATGCTCGTAATCGTCGCCCCTGGAATATCAACATTCACGGAATAACTTCCATCCGGAACCTGTATCGTTCCGGTTGTCGCGTTTTCAATCTTCACCCTGCCTCCAGCTCCGGTTGAGCCAAAAAGATCCATATATGCTTCCGGAACGATTGAAGAAAAAGTAAACGTGACAGTCCGCAATGTTCCGATGGTGATGTTCTTGGTGTAATCCGTGCCTGACACCACATCAAAGGAAACGAGCGGCGCACTTTCTCCGGTGCCGGGAATAAAGGCACGGATAATATATCCGGTCCCGACCGGAACTTTCATGCTGTATGTGCCATCAGAGCCAGTGATCACTTCGTTAAAGAAACCGCTTCTCGAAATCTTCACGAACGCTCCCTGCGATGCCGAGCCGTTCGATGTGACGGTTCCGGAAATGGTTTGGAATGTCCCTGTTGCGCTCGGCGCGAAATTTTTGCCGGAAGCGTTCGCACTGCTGATCGTCACAGAGAGTTCGGTTAGATTGCCGTATTGCGGCAAAAACGTGCCAACATTCCATATTCCGTTCGAAACATACAGCGTGTAATTGCCGGACGAATCTGTCATACCGTTCGCGTGGCCAGAACCGTCCGTGCGATACGCATAAACCGACGCGCCTTGAACCACATTCGTTCCGTCCGTCACTTGACCGGTAATCGTGTAATCAGGCTTCGCGATTTTCAAAATGAACGAGGTCGCGGCCGCGGCCGGAGTGATCGCTGTCGTTGCTCCGTCAATCAAGAGGTAAGTGGTCGCATGGCTTATGACGACCACAGGCACTTCTTTTGAAGAAGGCATGCCCGGAACGAATGCGCCGACCACATACGATCCATCCGCAACTCCCAAGGAAAAAGTGCCGGAGGAATCTGTCTGCGCGTGCGTGCCAAACCCGCCGTTCGGCGAATACGCGTACACTTCGGCATTCGCCATCACTTTGCTCGCCGCATCCTTTACCGTTCCTTGAATCGTTTTTGTCGTGTTCGTCAAGGTAAACGTCATACTGCATCCGGCCGTTCCTTCAACCGTACACGTCGGATTGGTAACGCGCGTTTCCTTTGGCTTTGGCGGAAGATAGGTCGGTGTTTTTGGCGGTCCGGAAAATCCTTTCGGCATCTGCGGCCCGACACCGACATACCATGTTCCGTCCGCAAGATTGATGGTGTAGTTCTGCGCTCCGGCGCTTGAATCCAATGTCACTTGTTTTACTTTGTAGCCGGTCGGGGAGCTCGCGAAGATGTCGAGTAATTCCGCTGAAGGCCCGTCAATAGAAATCGTCACGTCTGTGCCGCCTGTCGAAGCGTTTGTGATGGTAAAATTGTATGGAATCGTATCATCATTCGCCCCGGAATTCGCTGTATCCGACGTTTCATTTATCACCACGCGCTCTGGCATGGCCTTTCCAGTATAATCAGTGGCTCCTAATGTGATGGACGGGTCAGTGGAAAGCCAGTAATCGCCGGCTTGAAGGTTTGTAAAACTATACGTCGCTGAACCGGCGGCAAATGTCCCTGAAGTCGTGTCCATCGGACCGGTCATCGGGCTCATCAAATAGACCTTTACGGTTCCGGTCGTCGCGTTTGTGGCCGTGATGGTTCCGCTCAATGTATACGCTGTTCCGCTTACTCCTTGAATAAAGAACGGACCAGAAACCAAAGACTCGAGCAATGTGTTACCGCTCTTGGTCTTGATGTCAACGGTGTATCCTGCCGTATTAGAATCTTTTGGCACAGTTGAGTTCACGATGCCGGCGATGTCAATCATCAAGAAATCGTTTGATGTATTTGTTGCGGCTGAAAGCGTGACGGTTACGGTGCGCGCGGTCGTATTCACAACAACGCCGTCATCCGCAAGGCCTCCGCGTGTTGCCGAATCGCCGCCAGCGGAAGTATCTCCCGTTACGGTCGCGGCCCCGCCGCAGGATGTGCCTGCCGTTGCGGTCGTACACTTAAACGTCGGGGTTCCCGTGCCAGGACCGTTCAAGTCCGTACGCATCGGACTGTTTACATCTTGCTTCGCGCCTGCCACGTTGAATCCGGTCGGGAACGTAAGCACGACCGTGCCTCCGGCCGGAATCTGAGAGCTAATCGGAAGGCGAACGCCGTAAATGGTCGTCTGTCCAACCATGGTGTTGAAAGGACGCACTTCAACTTGAGGCGCAAACCCGAATGTTGTGCTTGAAAAATTCTTTGACATAAATCCGGCGGATGCGGAAATGTTCGTCGCCTCCATACCGGGCCCGAGCGAACCTTTTGTCGTAGAACTGTTCGCGATCGGCGCTCGGCCTGTTGTGCCGCTGATCGCATTGCCGGAGAGGTCTTTCACGTTGGACATCGTCACTAAAATCTCTTTCGCAAGCAAAGTGGCGGCAGTCACCGCAGACTCGTGATATCCGGAAATGGTCAAGGTACTTGTTGGCGCGTCAAAACTGAAACTTGCGGTTACCGGAATCGTCAAAGATGTTCCGGTTTCAAATCCGGCCACTCCATAGCTCAACGCGAAATTTCCAGGCTTCAGAACGCTGTACACATAATTGCTCGTGTCAGTCACTTTGGACGCGTTCATTGGCTCGGAAAATGTAATGGCCAAGTTATAGTCGTCCGCGTTCACATAATTTATGCTCGGTGCGGATGTGTCTGCAGAACCTGTCGTAAACGTCCTTGTAAGCGGCTGTGTCGTTGTCGCGGCAACCGCCACCCCATTCAATCCGAGGACTCCGGTCGTTACGTTAATAGTGTATTGCGTGTTCGATGAAAGCGCAGAAAGCGGAGTGAAAATCGCCTGATCATCTGTCGGCTTATATTCCACTGTTCCGTTCACAACAGTAGAACCAGCTGAAAGATAGAATGTGCTTGTCGTGATGGTCGAAGAATTCATGTCCTTGCTGAATCCAACGCTTATGGAACCGACATTGACCGGAACATCCGTCGCGCCAGCGATCGGATAGGAACCGAGAATAGCCGGCGCGTCCGTATCCGAAACAGCGCTTGTCTTGAAATCGCTGGTAAACATCGCTGTCGCAGATTGAGTCGGCATCCCAAGTGTTATGCTCGTCGCGGCCTTTGCGCCTCCGAGCACTTTCACTCGATACGACGTGCTTGCGGCAAACGTCCCGCTGTTATATCCGGATTTCAGATTTACCGTTGCCGCTAGCTTGCCGGAATCCAGCACAACCGTATCAATGGCCGTACTCGAGACATCCGTCTCGGTCGTTCCTGAAACCGTGTACAATTTCACGGAATCTTTAAGTAAATATGAACCAGCGTCGTCTGCCATTGCTTCGGAAAAATTAATAACGACTTTTGTGTTCCTCGCAACATCAAGCATACCAGGCGGCGGGGTCGTGCCTGTCACGCGCGGAGCGACATATTGTCCGCTTCCGTATGTTCCTCCATCCGTGAATCCGCCAGTCGTTGCATTAAAGCCGGTAAAATTCGCGCTTGTTCCGGTCGTGAACATGAAGCTGTAACTGTCGTCCGTTTGATTTCCTTGAATGGAGTTGCCTGCTGTGTCGGTCACATTATTAGAAAGAACGACTGCGATCGTTTTTCCGTCTCCCAAAACAACAGACGGCGTCCACGCAACCATATTCGCGTTTGATGGCAGGAACGAGCCTGCCGACGGAGCCGTCGGATAATACGTCCATGTTCCGGAAGTGATGTTCGTTGCCACGCCTGTGGTAATGTTGACATCCTTCACAAACAAATTCGATGCGGTCATTGTTGACTGGCTCATTGCCTCGCTGAATGTAATGAAAATCCTAAAGTTCGTGTCTTGACCAGGAAGATTCGTCATCCCGTCCATTGGCCCTGAAGACATCACGCGCGGCTTTGTGCTGTCTTCTCCAAACCCTCCACCTCCTGAATTTAAAGAAAACGCATAGCTTGGCGACGAATCGGCTGTCGGAATCGCAAAGACTCCTTGCATTTGTCTGTCACCATATCCATCCTTAAACGCTTTAATTTCATAATTTCCTGGCGGAATACTACCTATTGTATAAGTGCCGCCTGGGCATGTTGTTCCAGAGCCGCCAAGAGTATTGAATGCCGTGCCTTCTATGAACACTTGCGCTCCGGTTACGCAAGCGCTCGCGCTGTCCGTAATGGTTCCAACAAATTTATGCGTTGTCGCGAGCGCCGCAATCGTAATTGTGAACGGCGTTGTGCCGGATTTATAGAAATTTGATGTGTTTGTGCCGTCAGAAGCCGTAATGTAATACCGTATGCCGTTCGTGCCGGAATCCGCATGGTCAACCACGGCCTGTGGGATCGAGTATTTCCAATAACCTCCGGCGACATACGTCCCTGCCGCGGTTGTTGCTGGTGTGCAGGATGTGCTGCTATTGCAATACATGAGTGACGTGGTCAGGGCTGGTGAAGTTGTGTTCGTCGAAAGATTATCTGTTACGCGTGCGACCAAAACTCGCGCCGCTCCTGTCGCAAGCTGATCGACAGGACGATGAATGATGGTTGGCAGAGAAGAATCCGTCACATTGGCAACCGTTGTAAACGAACGAACGACGGTTGACTCAACCGGCGTGGCTACTGAAAGATCAGCTGTCGAAACTTCCGCATATGTTCGAACCTGCCAGTAATAAGTTGTGTTTGCCAATATGGTCGTTGGGGATGTTAAAATCCGAAATGTTCCGGCGCCATACGACACGCCACAC
This sequence comes from uncultured Gammaproteobacteria bacterium, assembly GCA_964588505.1. Taxonomy (GTDB): domain Bacteria; phylum Patescibacteriota; class Patescibacteriia; order UBA9934; family GWF2-40-263; genus CAZPPQ01. The sequence continues at coordinate 29,356 of CAZPPQ010000006.1, forward strand.
ATCGAAGTACTGCAATGACTGCCATTCGTATTTTGAGCGTCCGTGGGCTTTGGAAACGCGTAATCCCATAATGCCGCGCCGGCAAAATCCGCTGTGCCTTTCATGGTGAGACGATATGTATTGATTGAAGCGTCACTCGATGGATTAAAACTGAAACCTGGCGGCATTTGCACACTACTCGCGGCATTAGATGGGACAAGCAATGTGAGGCCTGAAGCTCCTGATGCAAAGACTTCAAACGCGTTGACTAAAATAACACTCGGCCCTCCTGTTGTAACTTTTACGTCCCGATATCCTGTCGTGGCACCGGCGGCAATGGCAACGGACGCGGAAAGAGATGTGGTGGAAGATGCAACAATACTTGATGCGACGATGTTAGTATCATTAGAACCGCCTAATAAAAACTGAACCGTACTTGAACCAGTCGCAAAAGACGTATTGGCTCCGGTCACGCTTAAGGAAAGAGCGGAAGCGCTCTGGGCTCCGCCGGACGGAATCACTTTTGTGATACTTGGAGGCGCTCCTCCGGATGATGACGAGATCATCACGGTAAACAATCTTGAGCTTGTAAGCGCGGTGGGTGTCGTGGAATCCGTCACTTTGGCTGTGAATTGATAATTGCCTGCCGTTCCCGCGGTTCCTGTAATCTTTCCATCACTGCTTAAAGATAATCCGGCGCTCGTAAGTTCCGTTGTATCCGCTGCGGCGTTCGCGGAAAACGTATAGCCTGATCCGACAACACCTCCTCGCGCTGTAAGTGTTACAAGAGGAGTTCCGGATGTATAAGACGTTCCGGATGTCGCTGTTGAAATAACGTATGTGCTAATTCCAAGAGGACTGGAAACACTAACGGCGCTTGTCGGTAAATCAGTGCCTGCCATATCTTCCATGGAAGCCACCAATCCGGCGCTTGCGGCGCGAAACGTCGCCGGACTCGCGTCAATATCTTCCGCGTCCAATCCGGCGCTCATTGTGATGGTGGCAAAATTTTGACCGGATGTGTGGGAAACAGAAGAAATGATCTGCGCAGAACCGCCTCCGTCCGTATAAGTGAAGTCTGAAGCCGCCAAATTTCCGCCGACATTAATTTTCTGCACCGACTTGCTAAACATGACTGTCAACGTTGAGCTTCCGGAAAACCACTCCACGCTGGAGATTTGCGCCGTGTTAATGGAAGCCGTAAAGGAATTGGCCGCAAACGCCGTGGTCGGCCCGCTTCCGTCTGAAGTGACAACGCCGCTTGCGGAAATCGTGACCGCAATGATATCTCCGTCGCTTATCGTTCCTGATGTTTTAAGGACAACATAGAACGCTTTCCCGACACCGCTCGTGAGAGAAACTGGCGTTGCTGGAGTCAATGTAATGTTCGTCGTGCTCGGTGTCCAAGCCGGACTTGCGGCAAGCGTCACAACAGGATCAGTTCCAACATCGAATGTTCCGGCAGTGCCGCTCGTTGCGTGATCCGTATACAACGCCACACCGGAAGCATCCCCGGTCGCGATGGATGCGAGATCACTCGTCGCAAAACCGGTTCCGCTGAAATTGGCTGTGACAGATGTCAATGTTTGACTTGCCTGCGATGCAGTGACAGTCACTTTCGCAATCGCCGTGGCAGAGGAACTTGCCAGAATCCAGTAACCGGGAAAATTTGCGCTACTTGCAACTGAAACTGCCGAAGCCGCGTACACGGATGCTGGGACAAGCCCAAGAATCCCAACAGACCACAAAACAGTCGTTAGAGCGACGACTGAATGAAGAATCTTTTTAAATTTTCCCATAGATGTTTAGATTTCTCTCCTTTAATAAGAGGAGGAAAAGAATAAATAAAAATAAACGAAAGTGTCTCTCACAAGGAAGTATAGCAAAAAAATGAAAAAATTACTCTTAAAAGACAGGGCTGTGGATAAAATCGCCGGACGATTCCTGCTCTTTTCAAAAGTTCCGTTGTCTGATATTGTTTCGCCACCATTTCACAAAAGGTAGTTTTAAAAAATGCCGATGTAGCTCAGCTGGTAGAGCACCACCATGGTAAGGTGGGGGTCTCGGGTTCAAATCCCGACTGTGGCTCCAACATGGGTCGGTACCCAAGCGGTCAACGGGGGCAGATTGTAAATCTGCTGGCATTGCCTTCGAAGGTTC
>CAZPPQ010000007.1:0-16482 GCA_964588505.1 uncultured Gammaproteobacteria bacterium
CAGAAAATCTACAATCTGATTGCCAAATGAGGCGAGAAAAAATGATTGAGATGGGGCCGGTTTTGCGCAAGCTCACAAAAAATATTGGCCCGGACCGTTTACCGTCGTGGCTCTTGTTCGCAAACAGGCCGGACTCGCGGAAGAGGTTATTCGCTCCGAAGATCGTTCGGTTGCCGTGAGGGTCTCGTCGCATCCGATTGCGCGCGCGCTTGCGCGCGGCCTTGGGCACGCGATGGTCGCGACTTCGGCAAATCTCGCCGGAGCGGTTTCGTGCTATTCCATTCTCGCGTTCAGAAAACAGCTCGGCTCCCAGTCGGTTCAGCCCGATGTCTGGCTTGATGCCGGGGCTTTGCCCCGGCGGAATCCGTCCGCGCTTGTGGCGGAAAAAGACGGCAAGATTTCGGTTTTACGGCAAGGGGCCGCCCGTCTTTAGCGTCGTATGTTTTTTCTTCCCAAAAAATCGTACGGTCAGCACGCGCTCGCGGACGCCTCTTATGTCCGCAAGATGATTGAGGTTGCGCGCATAATTTCCGGGGAGACGATTCTCGAGATCGGACCAGGCACCGGAATTTTAACTCAAGCGCTCGTAGACGCCGGAGCGAAAGTTGTCGCGGTCGAAGCGGACGCGGATTTGATTCCGGCGTTGTTGGAAAAGTTTGGGGATCGCGTGAAAATCATCGAGGGGGATATTTTGAAAACGGATGTTGAGTCTCTCTTTCCAGTCTTTACCCCCACATTTTATCGCCTCATTGCGAACATCCCGTACAACATAACCTCCGAGCTTCTTCAAAAATTTTTGACATCGCCAGCGCCGCCGACCGAGCTCATTTTGATGGTTCAAAAAGAAGTGGCGGATCGCATTACCGCAAAGCCAGGCGATATGGGGTTGCTTTCGGTCGCCTGTCAGCTGTACGCGGAATGTAAGCGGCTGTTTGTCGTGCCTGCTGGTGCGTTCCGACCAATACCAAAAGTGGATTCGGCCGCAGTGTCGTTGCGCTTGCGAAAGCATCCGGCGATCGGGGCGCAGGATCCGGAAAAAATCATCAAGCTCGCAAAGGCGGGTTTCTCATCGCCACGCAAGCAATTACAAGGAAATCTCGCTAGCGCCGGATTCGGAACCAAGGAATCCATCCGTGCCGCTCTTGAATCTATCGGGCTCAACCCGCGCGTCCGGGCCGAGGAGCTTTCGGTCGAGCAATGGATTAAGTTCACCTCTCTTCTCTAACGCCCCTCGACTCGGCCTACGGCCTCGCTCGGGGAATAAAGAGGATGTAGCCTTGCCAGGGGAATAAAATCTTTAAGACTTATCGTCTTATTGCGCATTTGCTATAATGGTCTTTGTAGCTATGGACGCACCGCTTCAAGAGCTGGTAAAAAAACCTGTTCTCTCAACGGAACAAAAGGTTGCGTTTGTTCTTTTGTTATTTTTCGGGATCGGCGGAACCGTGCTTGGCTTCACTTCGTTCGGGGCAAATTTGCGCCGGCCGTTCGATCTCCAGCTTGCCCGAGCTCCGGAATATACGCCGCTTGAAGTGAAAGAATCGCGCGAGCTTGAGGCTATGAAGACTCGCGACACGGACAAGGACGGGTTGTCTGATTACGATGAGCAGATGGTGTACAAGACAAGTTTGTATCTTGCGGATTCGGATTCGGACGGATTTGATGATAAAGTGGAGGTGTTTTCCGGCAATGATCCGAATTGCCCGAAGGATAAAGTTTGTGTTGCGGCTGTTTCAACAACCGAGGCGGTTGGAGAGCAGGGGACGCTGGATCTTGATGATGGAAGCAGTTCGGTTCCGAATCTCGCGGATGAATTGCCGGAGCCCGGCGAAATTTTTGCAAACGAGGAGGAGCTGAAAGCGTTTTTGGAAGGATTTACCACGGAAGAGATTCGCGGATTTTTGATTCAATCCGGCGTAAGCGCTGATGTACTAAACGATTTGAAGGATGATGAGTTGAAACTGCTGTTCGGAAAAGCGATTGACGAAGCGTCGAAATCAGGGAAACTTTCGGCTATTTTGAACAAGAGTTCTTCGAGCTCGAAGAATCCATAGGCGTATGACTTTGAGAAAAGTTTTTGGCTTTTGTCTTATCGCGGCGATTTTTGCGTGGAGTTTTTTGTCTTTTCATGGCGTTGTGTCGGCCGCGGCGGAAGATCCGGCGGTTCAAATACAGTTGAGTCTTGAAAAAGCGATTGCTGCGTGTCCCAAGACAGGGCCGTTGCTGACGGTTTGTCCTCAAGAAGCGATTGCAAAAGTCGCCGCTACGACAAGCGATGAAGTCATTAAACCGACTTGGGGAATTATCGGGGCCACGGCTTTGTTTAATACACTTTCGTTTATCCTTGATCGTTTAGCATACGAAGCGGCTGTGGCGGTCGTGACTGGAGGTAAAGGACAGACGCCATTGATTGAGAACAGAACAACGTTTGACAGTTGGAAGGCGTTAGGTCTGGACGCGGCCGGGGAATTTGTGGGCGGATTGTCTCAAATGACAGAAGCCCAGTTTGGAAAAAAGTTTAATTTGTGTAAACCATCCGTGAATCTTTCTTTTTCTCTTGCGCTTGGCATCCAACAGACATATAAGCCGCGGGCGCCAAAATGCGATTTGACGAAGTTTAGCATTGAGGGGCTTGAGGGATTAAAACGGTTTTACGCTTCAGACGGTTCCGGCCTCTCGACGAGCAATATGATGAAGGAAGTGGCTGGATTTTTGAGACCGGGACAGAATGAGTTGAGCTTGGCTATTGATATAAACAGCAAGGCTTTTGAAGAGGTGGCAAAGAAAAAAGAGGCGGAATTTACGAAACTCGCATCAAGCGGGTGGTTCAAGGACGCGACAGATTTAGTGACTGGAAAAACTAAGACGCCGGCAGAGGGAATAAAAGAGCGATATAAACAGCAGGTTGTTCAAAACGTATCTAACAAATCGAAAGGACAAATGGAGATTGCTACAAGTATTGATTGGGGAGAAGCAGGGTTGAGTTTATTGAAAGAAGTCGGAGGGATTCTTGCGAACACCTTATTATCAAAAGGCACAGAGCGTCTTTTGGCCGAACTGATGAGCGCGGCCGTGCCGGATGTGGATCCTTTTGGAAGCTTAAGCTTTGAAGCAACGAACCAGCCTGGCCGGGCCGAGGCCATCCAACGACTTTCCAAAATTTCGGCCATCAATCCTATTTCACCGATAAGTTATAATGTTTTGGGCGAGTTTGCCGTGTGTCCGGTTGGGAACATTATGTCACGCGGGCCGAACAATTGCGTGATGGATTCACAGATGATTCAAGTGCTGACTCAATCGAGTTCCGGAATGTCGCTCACTGTCGAGCAAGCTCTTGCGACAGGGGTGTTGAAAGATTTGCCGCTCATTTCCAACCAAGACTATGCGCGCAACCAAGACCCGCTTTGTTATACCTATGGCTATTGCTACGGCAATCTCGTGAAGCTCCGCAAAGCGCGCGTGATTCCGGTCGGCTGGGAAATGGCAGCCCAGCAAAACAACAATGTTGACAATCCAAAAAAGTTGAGCGAAATTATCAAGGAATTTGACAATTGCAATGATAACGGTGAACTCGACGAGAACAATCCGTTTTGTCATTTGATTGACCCAAATTGGGTTTTGAAATATCCGGAGACTCAATGCCGCGCAATGGTGAATGGCGAATTGCTCGCAACGAGCGTCGGAGGCCGGGCTGTAGTGTGCGCGGATACGCCGAGCTGTGTGGCTGAAGATGACAAAGGGAATTGCACGGGCGGGTTCGGGTATTGCGTGAAGGAAAAAAATGTCTGGCGGTTCCGCGGCGACGCGTGTCCGGAGCAGTTCGCGAGCTGTCTTTCGTTCCGCAACACATTCAATGGAAAGACAGGCAACTGGTTGCTGAACACCGTGGATTATAGCGTGTGCGGAAAGGATAATGCCGGATGCCGGTGGTATAAGACGAAAAAAGAGAAAGCGGCGGACGGATCGTACCAATGGACTGCGGCCGCGCTTCCGATTTCTTCTGCCACGGACACGGTGAAGGATCGCGTCTATTTCAACAATGATGTTTTCAACAATGATGTTACGCAGTGTGGAGCATCGGATGCAGGGTGCACAAAAGTCATTCCGGCTACGGCGGCGCGATTGAATTTGATTGCGAATCCGTCATTTGAGGATCTTGACAATGGAAAACTGAAGTTTTGGAGCGGGGTTGTGAGTGAAATAAATACAATCGGAAGCGCGCGCGGAAGTAAGGATGTTGTTGTTGTCAATCTGAAACAAGACCCCATTTTGCTTGCGCCGAACGCGTTTTATACGTTGAGTTTCTATGCCAGAATGGGAGACAACTTGGAACCGAATGATCCAGCAGATCAAGGAATAAAAGTATTCTTTAGATCTTTGGATGGATCGCACGTGGAATTGAGCGGAACATCCATTTCTTCCTCATGCGAGATTGGAGACCAAATCTCTCCGCTCAATGATTTTATCTTTCTTCCAACACGTCTTATTTCTCAAGAATTTCAGAGATATACGTGCACGTTTACAACACCAGTGCAATCACTGAATGCTGATATCACTTTATTTCCAGGCCCCGGAGAACTTCGTTTTGACGCGATCCAACTCGAGGCCGGTGAGGCCGCGACTGAATTTGTGGACGGCTACAGTCCAAGCTCGCCAAAAGAGACTTATCTGCGTCTGCCGCCCGAGTATTTAGGATGCGACGGCACGGAAACACAGCCGAAAGAATGCGAAAAATACACCCAGGCCTGTCAGGCGCAGGATGTGGGATGTAATTTATATACGCCGGACAACGGAAATCCGGCCATCCCGGCCGTTGTTTCGGAAACCGACCTTTGTCCGAATTCCTGCGTCGGATACGCAACATATAAACAGGAGCCGTCCTATTACGAAAGCATCAGCGCTCCGATCTACGCGAATTTTATCGCCAGCCGCGCGACATCCTGCCAACGGCAGTACGCTGGTTGCGACGGGTTCACGAATTTGGACGCGCTTGCCCGCGGTGGAGAAGGAAAGGAAACTTACACATATCTGCGCGCTTGCACAAAGCCGGCTGATGCAGGCGACAATAAGGCCGTGTTTTATACATGGGAAGGGAATGACCAGCAAGGGTATCAGTTGAAAACTTGGCAATTGCTCAAATCAAACGCGTTAAGCAATGTAGTTTATGAGGAAGAACGCGACGGCAACAAAGTCTCTCCTGATGAGAAGGCAAACTTAGCGCCGTGCACCAAGTGGAAGATGAACACCACGACCTCGTTGATATGCGATGATAATGGCATTGATAAGACCGAATCAGGAGAAGAAGTTAACCATTTGGCGACTATTGGAAAAGACGCGACCTGCAACGAGCATAGCGATGTTGTGAATAGCGCTGACGGAGACTGCCGCGAATTTTACGACGCGGCTGGAAACATCCATTATCGTCGGTTTCTGCAGACTGTTACTGTGAGCGACGAGTGCGGCGCGTATCGAAAAAACTCCTCAACAAAAAAAGACTGCGAAGACACCGGAGGGCGTTGGAACATCGAGACTGGCGAGTGCCGGTATCTCGGCTTGGCGTCCGAGAGCTATCAGTGCCCTGTTTCTGCCGATGGATGTCGCGAGTACACGGGCGGAGCCGGGCGCAATTCGCAGACGGTTTATTCGCAGGATTTCGAGAATATTCAGACGTTGATCGAGAATAAGGTTGGCGCCGGAACTGTCAATGCGACAGTGAGCAGCGAGTCTGTTGCCGCGGGTGGGCACTCTCTGCGTTTGGAAGTCAATTCGGATAATACTGGAATCGAGACAACGCGGCGGAAGTTGTCATCCATTTGCAATGAAGACGTAGGATGCGAGGTTAATTCCGGAGACGGCGTTGGAAAATGCACGGTGACGAAGGGAGAAAAGATTTGCGGAGATTTGGTCGGGAAAGTGGTCCCTGGCAAGTCGTATCTTGTGGAGTTTTTGGCAAAAGGAACAGGGGCCGTGAAGGTTGCGTTTGTGGATTCCAAAAATGTTGTTCATGATCTGACAAAGACCGAGGATGAAAAATTAGTGCTCGAAGGCGGATGGCGGTCGTTCACGCTCGGCCCGATTGACACCTCAACATTTACGGAAGCGGCTGATGCGATTTCATTCCGGTTTACTTCCGCACAGACTGGAAATGATCAGGTTTTCTATCTCGACAATCTCCGCATCCGGCAGGTCGAGGAGCACATCGCCATTGTGAAAAACTCGTGGTCAGTGCCTGCTGTGTGCGATCAGACGCCGGACGGAAATGCCTCTCCGCAGTATTATCTTGGCTGTCAGGCGTACACGGATAAGCAAGGCAACCGGTTAAGTCTGTATCAATTCTCGCGTTTGTGTTCGGAAAAGGTTATCGGCTGTCAGCGATTTTACGACACGCGCAATTCCGATGAGTCCGCGTACGGCCAGGCATTTAATGTTACCTGCGAGAATTCGGGCGGCAACACGACAACGCTCACCCCGTGCGTGATTGACAGCACGACATATTGTTCCATCCCGCCAGGAAAATCTTCGTGCCAATTCAATCTTCCGAACAAGGACATCCCTCAATTTTTGCCGTCAGCGCTTCCAATAACTGGTAACGGATTTACGATCAAGTTTGGACCGGAATCTGTTATTGTATCAAACGACATCCCGAAATATTTTGTTGATAATAGGACAACGACCTGCGCGAAAGAGGCCGCTGGATGCACAGAGTTTGGCGCGCCGACATACAGTCAGGATAAAGATAAAGTGACCGCGTTCGGCTCGGTCTATCTCATCAATGATGTTGACAAGTACGCGCCCGAGGATGGGTCTTCCGGGACTTTGTGCAAGGATGAAGCGCTGTTCTGCGAGGAGTGGTCCACGACCAAAAACGGCAATTATTACTTTAAGGATCCGGTTGACAAGTCGTGCGAATACAAGACCGGCATCAGGATCGGCGATGACGTTTATTACGGCTGGTTTAAGAAAGGCACGAGCGCGCCGTGCTACGCGGACGCGATTGTGGCAGGAGAGAGGTTTGAGATTAAGCGCAACGGGGATACAGGGTACGCGGGCTGGGCCGGACAGTGCGGTGCCGAGGCGAATATGTGCACCGGGTTTGTGGACCCGACAGACACACGCGGCGGCAAGTTGCCGTTTGGCACAACATACACATTTCTTGACAATGACACATTGAAAGATTCGGTGAGCGATGTGAGCGCGACCGAGCCGTGCGAGGGTTTGGTGAGCCAAAAGGCCGGATGCGCGCTGTTCAACAATACGAGTATTTCGCGTCTCACATTCGCTTCCCAGCCGACATATATCGCGTCGAACCACGCGGACGAGTTGATTAATGGCGGAAAGGAATTTCAGAAGGTAGAACCTGTTGATTGCAACAAACCTGTTGCCGAGCGCAGTTTGAAAGGCGTAGACTTGTGTGCGCGGCGATGTCGGTATTATGTGGGGAATGTCGATAACGAAATTACGGACGGGGAGACCGAAGATGAAGATCCAGCGACGATGTTTGAGTTCGGTCGTTCATGTTACGAAGACAAGGATTGCCCCAACTTTCATGACGAGAATAAGAATGTTGTCGTTGGTTCGTGCGTTGATTTGGATCTGATCGCAAAGCCCGCTCTCGCATTCAAGAACGACACGAACTCCATCTTGAAAGTGAATCGCGACCGAACGTGCGCTGAATGGGGGTATTGCGCGTCGTCGCAGTTAAACTGGAACGAGCGAACCAGCAAACACGAGTCAATTTGTCAGCAACTCGGAGTCTGTAATGTTCCAGGAAATGTCGGAGATTTGACTTCGTGCGGTGGCGCAGGACAAAGCAACCCGCAACTTTTGTCTTTTTACAATTATGCGTCCCGCGACGTTTCGTGGGCGGGTCAAGAGTATTCTGGATATTCCATCCCGAATCAATATCCGCTTGCGCAGTTAACACAAGTCAGCCTCATTCCTGACAGCGTCTGCAATTCCGGCCGTTGTAAAGATAGCGATCGTGTATGCAAGACAAATGCTGATTGTTTGGCGAAAGTCTCAAAGCTTGTCCGCGAGATCGGTCCGTGCAACCAGTTTGGATTGTGTGACGGGTCTTCAAAAACATGTTCAAATATCGATAAGACATGTATTTCCCAAAATGACTGCCAGATTCCAGACACAACAAATTGTAAGATAGGCGTGTGCAAAAATTCCAACAATCCATGCGCGTTTGACAACGACTGCGGTGGCGTGTCTGAAAAGTGCGTGTTCGGTATGTGTGAATTAAGGAGCCCGATTTCTTCTCCAGACACAGGAGGCTGTCAATCAAACAAAGATCAGGATGGAAATTTGATAGCGGATGAGTGTTCATCGCAGTATCCCATTTGCGATGTGCTGGCGAAACGTTGTTTTAAGCGCGGCGTTGCGTGCGCAAAGGATACGGAATGTTCTTCGCTTGGAACCGGAGCAAAATGTGTCCAGTCGGATTTCGTTCAGGAAGGATCCTGTTTTGAAAATAAATGTTTGCAGAACATTGACGGGAGATTACTGGTGCAGACGCAGGCCGAAGGGCTATCCTGCCGCGGATTTCCGGAAACGGATTCCCCGTTCCCATCCAAGATTATTAAGGCATGGACCGGATTTAGGAAAGAAGGAACAAGTCCATCTTTAACATGGCGTCGAGAGACAGGGACTGCCCCGAACGGTATTGCGGCCGAGCCTTCGGATTTCAAAATAGGATATGAAGGATCAAAAATTTGCGCGCCGATTTGCGATCAACACGGATGTCGCTGGTCGAACGAGTGTTTGTGCAGTTACGACAAGGTTGAATATGGCAACGGCGGCGCATTTCGGTATTACGGAGACGGCGAGGCAAAAGATAGGCTGATTCCGGACGGGATTTGCACTGGCGGCGAGCTTGCAGGCAAAGAGTGCTCGAACGATGCGGACTGCCGTCCGACCACGGCTGGCGGAAGTGGGGATTTGAATGCGTCGGGATTCTGCCAGCGCATTACACAAAAAGATGTCAAGCTCGGCTGGGAAGGATATTGTTTGGAGCGCGATCAATCCATCCAGATGTACGCGGATCAGACAGCCGGGAATAATCCTTGTCTGACATGGCTTCCGATTGATCAGCCGATGGGAACCACGGATTTGTACGGCAAATTCACAAGCGCCGGATTCCCGCTCGAGGATACGTATTACTGCACCGAAGCCGGATATTATGCGGACTTGTATCCGACAGGGACGGTATTCAATAAAGGACTGAATCTTGAACAAAGCGCAATTTTTAAAAACGAACCAATACAATACGCGTGTGCTCTTTCTTCAGCCAATGTAAGTTGCGAAGATGAAGATGGAGAATGGAATACCTGTATCCACAGTGTTAGGTGTCCTATAGGATATTTTGCTGTTATGACAGGGTGTAATAATGGGGAAACCTGTCCGCCAGGACAGTCAAATAATAATGGAACATGTAAAGTAGAAAAAGTTGACGTTGCAAGTGCAAATACGTGCGGAGCCGAAATGTCAGACAATGAATCATTTGATGATGGCGTTGATGATTGCCCATATTTTTGCCTTCCGGAAGACGGCAGACATTTTTTTAAAGGAGCCAAAGGAAATTTGTGCAAGGATGAACTTATAGCTGATTCTTCTCTAAGTCACTTACCCGTTAACTCTCAGTCAGATGAGCGCGGGAACACAGTAGTAGAAATTTTTCGAGCGGCAGTTTCAACTAATAAATTTGATGAGCTTTTAATGAAGTATAATGACTGTATCGTACGTGGAGTTCCTGTTATGAAAGATTACAACGAAGTAAAATATGGAGTTTTGCAATATCAAATAGGAAACATCACAGAAAACGTTTCAGGTTTTCAAAACAGTTTTGTTCTTGAGAAGGATACTTTTGCATTATGGTCTGGCAATTTTTACGGGAGCAATGTGAGTGATGAAGTAGGTTTTTATCGGTTAGGAATTTCGCCGTTTTCTAATTTTTCCGCTATGCCATCTTTTTCTTCTGCTGTCTATATCGGCTGTGATGAGGTCGTACAGACGGCAAGCGGAGATAAACCAACAGATACGAATCGGTATGCGAACAAGGCATGGACAAACCGTCTGTTGTTGTCAAATCCGACTTTTGCTCTTGATACTAAGAAAGACGATTCCACCCGCTCTAAACAGATTTCATCCGATGAAACTCCGCCAGGATATGCTGGGAAAGCGTTGTTTGCTCAAGGTTACAAATCACCGGACGGTAGTGGGAAAAAATTTGTACAAAAAGATTGGGGGGAAATTGACTCTTGGCCAATGCCAGTTCAGTCATGTGAGGCCAATCTTACTACAGAAAGTGTTTATCTTTACACCACTTTGAGACGGGAAGTCAGTGACATGTGTGAAGATACTCAATATAATTATTCGGATCGCAGAAAATTTATATCTTATCCGACAAATCTGCAATATTTACCACTAACAGGGAGTGGAGGTGCGGAGATTCCTTCTGAAGGATCAAGTTATTCATTCGCGCGAGTGTATGAGGTTCTTGGGAAAACCAGTCAAGCAAGTTGGGTTGGAAACTCAGGTGATAACAACAGTATGAAACGGCTACCTCAATTTTTTGCAAAGATATTTGGAAAGTTATGGAAATATGAGTGGAATAAAGATTTTAGCGGTAACATAAATAATTCAAAAGGACTGTATTCTTTAGTAGAAGACACGGCGACAATTGTAGTCAAAAATTTGGATATATATAAAAAAGAAGGATCTCCAGGAACTTTTACTGAAACACCAAATTCAGATTTTGGTAATACTGAAGCCGACCAGCTTCCGCCGGTCGAAAAACGGCCGCCGATGATTGTTCCGATCGGCGCCCAATCAGACGGAAAGACGTTTGAGGCCAGATCTGGCGGAAACGAGGTTTCCGGGTTTAATGTGAACGGAGATTGGAGGGAAACAACGAAAAATATAACTGGAAATGGCAGGGTTCATGTAGTGATTAAGTTCTTTGTTTACGCGCGCCCGAACCAGCTGCCGCTTCGCAACATTGTGGTGGACTGGGGGGACGGTAATTTCCGCGGAACGGATGTCAAATGGCCGAATAACAGTTTTAGCGGCTCCAAAGCGCCGGATAACTTCTACAAAAATCATCGTGGGTGGGAGAAAGTCGCGGGTGTAGAGAAGCAGATTTGCGATGATGGGAAAGAATGGGGCAAGACTTCGGAGTCGTGCGACCCGATTTACCGCACGTATTCCCACGATTACACCTGCGATACGGTAACCATGAAACAGCTTGTGGCGCGGAAGTGCGAAGTGGACGAATCAAGCGGCAAGCCGCGGCTTATTAATTCGCCGTGCACTGGCAGTGACAATGGAAAAATTCCCGGCGGGGACGATAAGTGCGTGTTCCAGCCGCGCGTGCACGCCAAGGACAACTGGGGATATTGCACCGGGGTCTGCAAGGCCGGAAATGTGGACAACAATGATGTTTGTTATGATGATGGAAGCGAAACAACCAATGAATGCGACACCGAGAGTTTTCCGGGAGTTAAAACGTTTGGAAGTATCGTAGAGAAGTCCGTTACAAATTTAGAAATTTCAATCGTAAATCCATGGATAAACCATAACGGGTTCATCATTGTGGAGCCTTAAGGATAAAAAACACCAGCCGCAATTACGGCTGGTGTTTAGTTTCCTCAATGAGTAGGGTCAACAATTCGTCATTGCGAGGAGTGAACGAAGCGAACGACGAAGCAATCTCACGGTTAGATTGCTTCGTTACTTCGCTCCTCGCAATAATATGTTTTGTTAAATAAAAAGAGGTAATTAAAGTTTCGAGTTGGTAGAAATGCCGTTTCTCTTCTAACTTTAGCTTCAATCTGGAAAACTTAGGGATCTATGACCCTAAGTGGAGCCAGAAAACGATGTCCGACGTGCAAGGAACAGATGCAGAGATGGGGTACACATCCGTCCGGGACGAAGCGATGGCGCTGCCCTGAATGCAAGAAAAATACGACACACAAACGCAAAGACAATCGTGATCGAACACGGTTGTCTTTGTTTGTTCGGTGGCTCACAAGCAAAGCCACACTCAAAGAGATCACTGATGATGCGGTAGTCAGTATTCAAACTCTGCACACATGGTTCCGTCCGTTTTGGTCATCTCCACCGAAACCAAAACCACCGCTCTCAACGCGTGTCCTTGTTCTCGATGCGACATCGGTTGTTCCAAGACAATGCATGTTACTGATTGCAGGAGACAATGATCGTCGTGAGCCGGTCTCGTGGATGCCGACGGTCCGAGAATGTCACGAATCATGGTTTAAGTTTCTCATGGATCTCATGTGGTCTGGCGTGGAGCCGTCTGTGGTGGTCTGCGACGGCCAACGATGCCTTTTGAAGGCGATTGACGAGGTTTGGCCAAAGGCCAAGGTTCAGCGTTGTCTGGTCCATGTCATTCGTCAGACTTCCAACTGGCTGACTCAGAATCCGAAGACAAGAGCAGCCCAAGAACTTCTGGTTCTGGTCCGACAACTCTCGGCTATCCGAACCAAACGACAGAAACGGAGATGGATTCGATCCTTCAGGTATTGGGATTGCAAGCACGAACGGTTTCTGAAAGACCGGACACATACGTTGTCTGGCCGATGGTGGTACACCCACCGAAAACTCCGCGGGACAAGATCACTACTTCGCAACGCCATCCCTGATCTTTTTCGGTTCGTGACAGATCCATCCGTCCCGAGAACTTCCAATCATGTCGAGGGTGGACTCAACGCTCGTCTCAAAGAACTCTTCCGTTGTCACCGAGGATTTTCACCGACCAAAAAACTGGCTCTCGCCAGCTGGTATTTGGCTCTCCGACAGGGACAGAAACCAACTCGTTTCTTTAATTAGCTCAATTAGCTCAATAAAAAAGCACCCCATCTTTCTAAAATGGGGTGCGTGTAGAGTTTCCTTCCTACCTAGTCGGTCCTGTTCAGGATGATTGTCTTTTCCCTATCTACGATGATCTGGTGGACCTGGATGGTCTCCATGTCTTCAGCGACCTCACCTTCGATGAAGTACCTTGTACCATTTTCGTAGGTCCCGTCTTCGAAGATGCGATACCCAGTGATTTTTGCCCTATCGAAAGAGGAGTAGGAGTCACGGGTGTTGTCGGAGATGGTGATGAAGTCATCATCATCAACTGCCGAGGTCCGGATTTGGCGCGTCTTGCCGAGCCAGCCGTCGTAGTACAGTGCGTCGTCGAGCCTGACGGCCCACTGGGCATCGCCGTCGTCCCAGTCAGAGACTTCATAGACAATTCCGCTTGAGGAGATCACCCCAGATTTTCCATCGTGGATTCTCGGAGTGAGGACCCATCTGCTCGAGAAGATATTGAGAGTCGCAGTCCCAGGCGTTGTGATCTCGAGTGAACAAGTGTTCGTATTTCTGCATGTGGGGACAAGGGAGCCAAACGGTTTTCCCCACTCCCCGGTGGCCTCTCCACAGTAACCTTTACTCGGGTGGCATTTGGAGAAGAAAATGTAGATGTCGGCTGTAACGATTTCCGGAAGAACGACATTGATGGTTGCCTTGAAATCGTTCGGTACGCAGAACTCATTCTTTTCACAACGTGTTCCGGATGGGCAAGGGTCGTAGAAGTCTCCTTTATCGCATTCGACGAATTGAAATCCGCCATCAGTGCCAACCATTGAAGTGCACTTGTGACCATTATTTCTATCACACCACAATTCGGCACGACAGTCCTTGTGAAATACACAGTGTGAACCGACGGTTCCTCCATCCCCCTTGTCCCGACCCGGGTCGTCGCCGTTGCATGCTGAAACTGCAAAGATGGAAACGAGCGCGCCGCAAAGCGCGCCGACTAACAGGTGTTTCGTCATGGCTTTTTACTCCCGCGCTTTTCAGGCGCGTTTAGCGTTTCCTCCCCTTTCCAAGGGGAGGCGAGGTGGGGTTCGTCTTGAAGAAACGAGGGAAAAGATGTGAAAGACCTAGCTTCATTAAGCCACATTTTTGCGTCTTTGTCAAGTGAAACCCCTCATTTTTTGGCTAGATTATGTAGGCTTTTGACATTGACAGAAAAGACCATCTAGGTATCATTTAACTAGGCCTTTCACAAACAACGAGGTGTCAGATGTACCGTGTACTTTCCGCACCGATTACCTGCCAAGTCGAATTGACGAGTGCTTGCAACAACAATTGCGTCTATTGCTACAACTATTGGAGGCATAGTGCACAAAGACATCATGATTTCATGGATGAGAAAACAGCAGATCGTACGGTTGAGGAACTTATAGAGAACAACATTTTTCACGTGACGTTGACCGGAGGAGAAGTTTTTTTGAGGAGAGGACAGCTGTTCCGTATGGCAGAAAAGCTTCTTACGGCCGGCATTAGCTGTGCTGTCAATTCAAACCTCACGCTTTTTTCGCACGAAGACGCGATGAAGCTACGTAGCCTCGGCATTGATGGAATATTGACCTCCGTCTGTTCCTTTGAGCGGTCTCGTCACGACGAAATTTCGCAACGCAATGGCTCCTTTCAGAGGACGTTGCGTGGCATCGGCATCGCTGTCGAACATGGAATTTCGGTTGCTGTTAGCATGGTCGTGGTGAAAAGGAACGTCGGTGACGTAAGACAGACAGGTTTGTTCCTCAAGGAACTCGGCGTGAATCAGTTTTTTGCGACCAAAGCTTCTCCCCCGTTGAATTCCAGGAATTTTCAGGAACTCATGGTTTCTCGAGAGGAGCTCAAAAGCGTCATGGACGATCTTGCGTTCTTGCGTGACGAAGGAATGGAAGTGGGAATTCTCGAGTGTTACCCCCTTTGCGGGTACAAGCAACAGTCGCGTTACTCGTTTGTCGCTGGTAGGCGGTGCAGCGCAGGTATAACAACCTGTACAATCGGTGCAACGGGGGGAATTCGCCCATGTTCTCATTCCGATGAAGAATATGGCAATATTGCTGTAGGTGGTATGAAGAAAGCTTGGGAGGGTATGGTTGTCTGTCGCAACGGTACGCGACTGCCTCAAGCTTGTCGTTCCTGCAAGTTGCTTCCACGCTGCAGTGGTGGTTGTCGCGTTGATGCCCTCTACTGTACAGGAAAATATGACGAGCAGGATCCTTATGCCGATCCCGCAGGAGTTTCCCTTGTCGAACTTGCCGAGCTCAAGATGCCAGATATTAAGGAACTGCAAGAGCTCAGCGTGAATCCATGTCTCAAGATTAGGCGCGAGAAATTCGGCATATTGATCGCCGAGAAGAATCGCGCCGGAACCCCTGCACTGGTTACGGTCGGTACCTTCGCGTTGATTAAACAGCTCGAATCAACGCGTTTTACCGCAGCAGAAATGGCGAAGATTGCCAATTTATCCGTACGGGACGCAGAAATGCTTTGCAGGGCGATGCTGCGGGATAGGATTTTTCTTCTTGTTGACACAACAAGGGTCGCTAAGTAAAGTACATTCTAGTTTTCCATCCACGAGAGGAGGTGAAAAAGCCATGGATGTTCAGAAAACGCCGGAGAATAAGAAGACCGAGGTACTCGGCTATGTCTCTCTGATGCTCGAAGAGACGGGCCAGGGAGACGCTGCGGAACCGCTGCTTGCCTGCTACTGCAACTGCGGTTGCGCGTGTTACGTCGTTCCCAGCTAGAAGGGGAAGAAGGAAGGCACGTCGGGGGCGACAGAACGTTCGCCCCTTTTTTATCACGAGACAAAATAAATATGCCTCATGTTCAAATTTCATATTCTTTCGAAGCTGATGCTCGGAATTGGGTTCGAATCGCAAAAAATAAGACGGGAACTTTTGAATTGTCGAAAGATAAAGAACGCGGATTTTTGGAACAGCTGCCCGGCGTCGATTGGGACTTGAGCGAGGAGGAATTGCAGCAGGTCGTTTCGAAATTTTTGAAAAAAAACATCGAATGGCAAAAAAAAATCGTTGAAAATTTAGAAGTGTTGAAGGATGTCTGGAAGCGGCATGAACAGGCGTATTTTGTCGCCCTCGAGAAATTGACAGGCCGGCCGATCTACACAGAGACTTTTTTTGCTCAGCTTACCACGGCATCCCTCTGCCCATATGACGTCCGGTCATCGTCATTTTTGGTTCATGCCTTGATGGAAGTGGATATACAGGTCACTGTTATTGCACACGAAATTTTTCATCTTCAATTTTTGCGTATTTTTTGGGATGATTGCGTGCGCGCCGGACTCTCTCAAAATCAGATTGATGTTTTAAAAGAAGCTTTGACTGTTTTGCTGAATGGGTCAGAATTTTCTTCTCTAATTAAGAGTCCTGATCTCGGGTATCCAGCACATCAGGAATTACGTTTAAAACTTAAGAAACTTTGGGAAAAGGATCGACTATTTTCGGTATTTCTTCCGGCAGCAATACACCTCATGCTCTCTCTGCCGAGATAGATGCATTTTTTTGGTCTTAAGGCGGTGAAGTTTCAACTGGAAATTTGGGGAAACTTTTACGTCTAGGTGTTTTTATCACAAGCCGTTTTACATATGAAAAA